>NZ_JBVVOT010000046.1:0-43929 GCF_055807455.1 Bradyrhizobium sp. Kon58 | reverse complement strand
GCGACACATACGCCAAAACCGAATTTCGGTAAAGTGGAATATTTTTGCACGTATGGATTGACAGACGCGCGACACAGATGCGGTCCCGTAGCCCGGATGAGCGAAGCGATATCCGGGGTTTTTGCTAGCTAGCCGCACTAGCAGTCCCGGATGTCGCTTCGCTCATCCGGGCTACAGGCTGCAGGAGGCCCTCGCTCCATGCTCACCCCGTCGGGGTGCCCTGCTTCCACTGGCCGCCGGCGATCTTTGCGGCGGCGATCACGGCTTGGGTCCGGCTTTCGACGCCGAGCTTTTGCAGGATGGCCGAGACATGCGCCTTGATGGTGGCCTCGGAGACGCCGAGCTCATAGGCGATCTGCTTGTTGAGCAACCCCTCCGACAGCATCATCAGGACCCGGACCTGCTGCGGCGTCAGCGTCACCAGCCGGTCGCGCAGGCGCGTCATGTCGGGATCGGCGACCGCCGACAGATCGGTATCGGCCGGAACCCAGACGTCGCCCTCCATCACCTTGAGGATGGCGTCGCGCAAGGTCTCGACGCCGAACCGCTTCGGAATGAAACCGGAGGCGCCGAAATCGAGCGAGCGGCGGATCGTGGCGCTGTCGTCGGACGCCGAGACGATCACCACCGGGATCGCCGGATACTGCGCGCGCAGATAGATCAGGCCTGAAAAACCGGAGATCCCGGGCATCGAGAGGTCGAGCAGGATCAGGTCGACGTCGGAGGTCTGTTCCAAGAGCTTGGTCAGATCCTCGAACGATCCAGCCTCGTCGATCTTGGCCGAGCTCAGGACGCCCGCCACCGCCTGCCGCAGCGCGGCGCGGAACAATGGATGGTCATCGGCAATGACGAGATGGGTCGAGGGAGCGTTCATCGTTCTCTTGCTGGCAATCGCACCGGGCCAGTAGGCCGGCGCGGGGCCTTGGTCAATTGTTTCCCGACCAGCCGTGGCATGCAAGCGGACATTATCCCTTTGCGGCAACGGGGTTAATCCACAGGCCGGCACTATGTTGCCGAATGGACCGCCCGCGACGTCAGGTGCGCGTCAGTGCGAAAGGCCGAAAGTCGTATTGGGGCGGGTTTCACGCCAATGTTACCTTGGGGGCAAGGCTTGGGTTGATCCGGCATGACCGAACATCCAAGGCGCGAGGAAACGATTTTTCGGGGAGCGACTCAACATGTCGACAATGGCTGTGTCTCAAGCAGGCGCGGGAGGGATGACGAAGGACGAACGGTTCGTCATTCTCGCCTCCTCGCTCGGTACCGTCTTCGAGTGGTACGACTTCTATCTCTACGGTTCGCTGGCCGGCATCATCGGCGCGCAGTTCTTCTCGGCCTATCCGCCGGCAACCCGCGACATCTTCGCGCTGCTGGCCTTCGCGGCGGGCTTCCTGGTGCGCCCGTTCGGCGCGATCGTGTTCGGCCGTGTCGGCGACATCGTCGGCCGCAAATATACCTTCCTCGTCACCATCCTGATCATGGGTCTGTCGACCTTCATCGTCGGCCTGCTGCCCAATGCGGCGACCATCGGCATCGCGGCCCCGATCATCCTGATCGCGCTGCGTCTCGCCCAGGGCCTGGCGCTCGGCGGTGAATATGGCGGTGCGGCCACCTACGTCGCGGAGCATGCTCCAAACGGCAAGCGCGGATACTACACCTCCTTCATCCAGACCACGGCGACGCTCGGCCTGTTCCTGTCGCTGCTGGTGATCCTGTTCACGCGCTCCGCCCTCGGCGAACCCGACTTCGCGGCATGGGGCTGGCGCATTCCGTTCCTGGTCTCGGTGCTGCTGCTCGGCGTCTCGGTCTGGATCCGGCTTCGCCTCAACGAATCCCCGATCTTCCAGAAGATGAAGGACGAGGGGAAGAGCTCGAAGGCCCCGCTGACGGAAGCCTTCGGCAACTGGCAGAACGGCAAGCTCGTGCTGCTGGCGCTGCTTGGCGGCGTGATGGGCCAGGGCGTGGTCTGGTACACCGGCCAGTTCTACGCGCTGTTCTTCCTGCAATCGATCCTCAAGGTCGACGGCTACACTGCCAACCTGCTGATCGCCTGGTCGCTCCTGCTCGGGACCGGCTTCTTCATCGTGTTCGGCATGCTCTCCGACAGGATCGGCCGCAAGCCGATCATCCTCGGCGGCTGCCTGATCGCGGCGCTGACCTTCTTCCCGATCTTCAAGATGATCACCACCAACGCCAACCCGGCGCTGGAAAAAGCGATCGAGACGGTCAAGGTCGACGTGGTGGCGGATCCCGTAGGTTGCGGCGACCTGTTCAACCCGGTCGGCACCCGCGTCTTCACCTCGCCTTGCGACACCGCACGTGCCTATCTGTCGCAGTCGTCGGTCAAGTACTCGACCACGCCGGGTGCGGCAGGCTCCGGCGTGAAGGTGATGGTCAACGGCAAGGAAGTTGCCTACGCCAACGCCAAGGACGGCAACCCGGCAGTCCTCGCCGCCGTGCAGGGAGCCGGCTATCCGAAGCCCGGCGATGCGGGCATCGTGAAGATGGCGCATCCGTTCGACATCTTCCGTCCGCAGGTGGCCGCGGTCGTCGGACTGCTGTTCGTCCTGGTGCTCTTCGTCACCATGGTGTACGGCCCGATCGCCGCGATGCTGGTCGAACTGTTCCCGACCCGCATCCGCTACACCTCGATGTCGCTGCCCTACCACATTGGTAACGGCTGGTTCGGCGGCCTGCTGCCGGCGACCGCCTTCGCCATCGTGGCCTCGACCGGCGATATCTATGCGGGCCTCTGGTATCCGGTCATCTTCGCATCGATTACCGTCGTGATCGGCTTGTTCTTCCTGCCGGAGACCAAGGACGTCGATATCAAATCGACCTGATCGACGGCAGATCCAGATCAACACCAGCCGGCCGCGGTCTCCGCGGCCGGTTTTGTTTTGGCCCTACTGATTGCTGCCGATGAATTGCAGCACGATTTCGCGCCGATGCGGGCGGGTGCGATGCTCGATCAGATAGATCGCCTGCCAGGTGCCCAGCGCAAGCGCGCCACCCAGGACCGGTATCTGCAACGAGGTCCCTGTCAGCATGGTTTTGATGTGCGCCGGCATATCGTCCGGCCCTTCGGTGTCGTGAGTCCAGCCTGCATCTTCATCGTCCGGCGCGAGCCGCGCCAGCACCGTCGTGAGATCGACGAGCACGGAAGGATCGGCATTCTCCTGGATGGTCAGCGATGCAGAGGTGTGGCGGATAAACAGCGTCAGCGCGCCGTCCCGCGCATGAACGTCCTCGATGAACTTCGCAGCTTCGGTCGTGAGGTCGATGAAGCCGCAGCCTGAGGTCTGCACGGTGAGCAGCGACGATGCGACGGTGGTGGCCTGCCCTGACGACGGCGCCGAGCGCGAGATGGATTTGGCTGATGTCATGAGGGTCTCGCCTGATCGAAAGCTGCCGTAGGGTGGGCAAAGCGAAGCGTGCCCACCATTCGCTCTGCGTAGTTGGATAGATGGTGGGCACGGCGCGTCGCGCCTTTGCCCACCCTACCGGATCTCGCCATGCGCTAAATCTTCCCCGACACGTCCTTCTGCACGCGATTGGCCATGTCGATCAGCCGGCGCCAGGCCCTTTCCAGGAACGACATCACGCGATCGACGTCCTGGTCGCTCGGCAGCGGGATCTCGATCCTGCGCTCGCCCTCGGCAGCCTTTGGTTCCCGTGCTTGCGGCTCCGCCTTCTTGAGCGGATCGGTTTTCGGCAGCGCCTCGTCGATCTTGCCCGACACGGTCGGCCCCGCCGCAAGCCGTCCCTTCAGCGTCTCGACTTCGGCCTGGAGCCTGCCGATCTCGGCATCGAGCGCGGCACGTTCATCGGGCACCGCGTAGCAGGCCCAGCCGGCGCCGCTCTTGGTGCAGGTCGACACGGTGCCGGTGCGGCTGTCGAGCCGCAGCACGCCCTCGGGGATGGGGGTCATGCTGTAGCGGCCGTTTTCGCTGTCGGGCGCGGATTGCGCGGCGAGGCCGCCGGCGCTGACCGCCATCACCGCCGCGAATGCCGCCGCCGCGAGCCATGATGCTGTAGATGAATTCGCTGGTCTCATCGCGTTCTCCGCCACGACGGGCCGGTAGCACGTCCAAAGATGGCGCTCATCAAGGTGGCACTTCTTGCACATTCTACACCCCGGCGAGGCGATCCGCCGCTCAAAACGCGCCTCTGACATGAACGATCACGGCGCCCCCTTTGATCCCAGCAGCCGGGCGAAATGGCGACTGCGTCCACCGATCCAGCGGAGACCTGCTGCGGTGCGGCGTCACGCTGTGTGCAGCGCTGCCGCTCGCGCCGATATTGTCAAACAAATCAAATACATAAATGGAATGGACACAATCGTGACTTGGCTTGACTTGATTATGGGCCATCAGTATGGTCCGCGCGGCTTTTGAGGGTGGCGGGCGTAATTTCCATTCAGCCGCGGCGTTTCGGGTCTTCGTTGCATGACACAGGGCACGGGACACGGCGAGAATGGAGATCGCGATAGATCGCCCGAGGAAGCTGCGCTTTCCGATCGGCTCGGAAATCTTGATCAGCGGTTGTCCGAATTTCGCGGCCGCCACGTCAAGACCGAGCAACCCGCAGGTGACGGTGAGGACAGAGCGGCCAGAGCCTCGGCGATGGCGCTTGGTTTCCGGTTATCCTCCGAGTTGGTCGCCGGGGTCGTTGTCGGAGCGGGGATTGGCTGGGGGTTCGACCGCTTGCTGTCGACGTCGCCTTTCGGATTTATCGTGTTCCTGCTGCTGGGCTTCGTCGCCGGCGTGGTGAATGTGGTGAGAACGGCAGGCGCGGGTCAAAACAGGCGCGGTGGTTCTTAAGCGATCCACACCAGGAGAGGAATGATCGTGCCGGCTCGCGCCGGTACGGGCCGGGCCCGACCGGCAGACCGAGACCCGCCGGCATCGCCCGGCAGACCAAGAGATGCCGCGCTGATGAAAATCGATCCGATCCACCAGTTCAACATCGAGCCTCTCTTCACCCTGGGCCATATCGGCAACCACACGATCGCCTTCACCAATTCGTCGCTCTACATGCTGGTGGCGGTCGCGATCATCTCGATCCTGATGCTTGCCAGCGGCACGCAGCTGGTTCCCGGGCGCCTGCAGTCGGTCGCCGAAATCTCCTACGAGTTCGTGGCCTCGACCATCCGCTCGACGGCCGGCGCGGAAGGCATGAAGTTCTTTCCGCTGATCTTCTCGCTGTTCATGTTCATCTGCGTTTCGAACCTGGTCGGCATCATCCCCTACACCTTCACGATCTCGAGCCATCTGATCGTCACCGCAGCACTCGCGCTGCTGGTCTTCTTCACGGTCCTGATCTACGGCATTGCCAAGAACGGCCTGAAATTCTTCTCGATCTTCGTGCCGCACGGCGTCCCCGGCTACATCCTGCCGCTGGTGATGTTCATCGAGATTCTGTCGTTCTTCCTGCGGCCGGTCTCCCACAGCGTCCGTCTGTTCGCCAACATGCTGGCCGGCCACATCGCGCTGAAGGTGTTCGCGGGCTTCGTCGCCATGCTCGGCTTCTCGCTCGGCGCCCTTGGCTGGCTCGGCGGCGTGCTGCCGCTGGCGCTCACGGTCGCGCTGTACGCTCTCGAAATTCTGGTCGCGTTCCTGCAAGCCTATGTGTTTGCGATCCTGACCTGCATCTACCTCAACGACGCCATTCATCCGGGACACTGAGCGGTCCGGGGAATTTCCACCCAAAACCCAATCTTTCTTCCAAGGAGTCTAAAATGGATCCGGCAGCAGCAAAACTTATCGGCGCGGGCATCGCATGCATCGGCATGGGCGGCGCGGGCGTCGGCGTCGGCGTGATCTTCGGCAACTACCTCGCCGCAGCCGTTCGCAACCCCTCGGCCGCTCAGGGGCAGTTCGGCAATCTGATCTTCGGCTTCGCCGTGACCGAAGCGCTCGGCATTTTCTCGCTGCTGATCGCGCTGCTGCTGCTGTTCGTTCCGCTCTGAGGACGATTTTTCGCGCCGCTTCGACCGAAGCGACGCGCATGGCTGCAACAGGAGTAATCCATGGCTGAAAGTCATGGCGGGGCGAAAAGTCCGGCGGCGGGCGCCCACACCGGGGCCGAAGGCGGTCACGGTGGCGGTTTTCCGCCGTTCGAGAGCGGCACCTATGCTTCGCAGCTGGTGTCGCTCGCGATCTTCTTCGTCGCGCTTTACGTGATCGTGTCCAAGCTCGCTCTGCCGCGCGTCGGCGGTGCGATCGAGGCGCGCCAGAACAAGATCGAGGGCGACCTCGCCGAAGCGCAGAAGCTGAAGGACCAGTCCGAAGCGGCGCTGAAGGCCTATGAAAGCGAGCTTGCTTCGGCGCGCTCGCGCGCGCAGGCCATCGGCAACGAATCCCGCGACAAGGCGAATGCGCAGGCGGACGCCGAGCGCAAGGCGCTGGAAGAGCAACTGGCGGCCAAGCTCGCCGAGGCGGAGAAGACCATCGCCTCGACCCGTGCGACCGCCATGAGCAACGTCCGCGGCATCGCGGCCGATGCGGCAGGCACCATCGTGCAGCAGCTCACCGGCGTGGTTCCGGACGCGGCATTGGTCAATGCCGCCGTTGATGCGTCCTTGAAGGGTTAATCGGTATGTTCTTCGATCCTGAAACCTGGGTCGCCATCGCCTTCGTGATCCTGATGGTCGTGTTCGGCTATCTCGGGGTCTTCAAGAAGGCCATGACTGCGCTCGACCATCGCGCCGATCGCATCAAGGCCGAGCTCGACGACGCGACGCGCCTCAAGCAGGAAGCCGCCAAGGTGCTCGCCGACTACAAGGCGCGCACCGCCTCGGCCGAACGCGAGGCCGCCGACATCATCGCGAACGCGAAGAGCGAAGCCGAGCGCATCGCAATCGAGGCCAAGGCCAAGGTGGAAGATTTCGTCGCTCGCCGCACCAAGACCGCGGAGGGCAAGATCGCGCTCGCCGAGGCCCAGGCGGTGGCCGATGTTCGCGCCGCAGCCGCGGAAGCCGCCGTCCAGGCCGCCTCCACGATCCTGTCGCAGTCGGTCAGGGGCCAGGTCGCCGACGACCTACTCGCCAAGGGCATCACCGAAGTCAGGCAGAAGCTGAACTGAGGGCCTCGCCTTCACCCATCAAAAAGCCGGCGCGATGAGCGCCGGCTTTTTTGTTTGATAGTTTGCGTTCTCGTCGTCATGGCCGGGCTTGTCCCGGCCATGACGGTTACTTGCAAAATCATTCGCTACTTCTTCTTCACCCGCGCCTTCGGCTCGGGCGACAGCGCCTGCGGATCGAAGCCGACATAGAAGATGTAGCTATCGGCGTCCTTGGCCGAAGGCATCGGATAGACCAGATCCTCGGCCACGAAGGTGAAGGGGACGCTGCCGCCCTCCGACATTCCGACCGTGGTCCGGTAGGCCTTGGAAGCGATCACCTTCTCGCCGACGCCGCCCTGCACCACGGCGACGCGCAGCGGCACCTCGACGGTGGCAGGCGCGCCGGCGGGACCGGCAATGACGCGGCCCTGGATGCCGATCCGGGCCGTGATATCGCCGCCATTGCGGGCGCATTCGCGCGCCATCTTGGTGATGGTGGCTTGGAAGCGGATCTCGTTGCCGACGGCCGGCTTGCCGGTGGCACCGACCGCGTAGGTGGAGGCTCCGGCACGCACCGTGACCTGCGGGCAATCAAGATCGTCATCAGCCGCCGGCTGGCCCGGCGCAGGCGCCGGCTTGGGTTGGGCCGGCTCGTCCGACTTGCCGCCGAACAGGCCCTTGAACCGATCGGTCAGCGACTGCGCCGCGACCGGCGAAATGGAGACCAGCGCAACTGACAATGCCAGCGCGACCGCTGCCCCCCGCCGCAACGCATTCCGCGATGACCGAAGCTCCTGCACCATCAACACCCATACTCCATGACGACATCACGGCCGATTACCGGCCGGGTTGCGCCGTTATATCGTCAAAACCGGCGAACCCAAGGCAGGCACACAGGAGACTTTGGTCACATCAACGAACGGCTCAGCCGCGGAAATCCTCGTGCAGCAGGCCGAACAGCAAATGGTCCTGCCAGATCCCGTTGATGCAGAGATAGCGGCGCGCCAGCCCCTCGCGGGAGAAACCGCATTTCTCCAGCACCCGGATCGACGGCGCATTGGTCGGGATGCAGGCGGCCTCGACCCGGTGCAGATTGAGCTCGCCGAACAGCGTCGGCAGCAGCACCCGCAGCGCGGCCGTCATGTAGCCGCGCTGGGCATGGGGCTTGCCGACCCAATAGCCGATGGTGCCGGCCTGGACGATGCCGCGGCGGACATTGGCGAGCGTGATGCCGCCGACCATGGCGCCGTCGAGCTCCCGGAAGATCAGAAAGGGATAGGACCGGTCTGCGGCGATGTCCTCGGAATAGCGGCGCAGGCGACGGCGAAAACCGGAGCGCGTGAGATCGTCCGACGGCCAGATCGGCTCCCAGGGCGTCAGGTAATCGCGGCTGGACTCGCGCAGATGGGCCCACTGCAGGAAGTCCGACATCTGCGGCGCGCGTAGCAACAGGCCGTTGCCGCGCGGCGCGAGAGCGGCGGGTCCACTGGATGGCAGGCGGAAGAGGGCCATGGTGATGCTTCCCGGGGCGGATCAACCCGTGCGCGGCTCCTAATGCAGCCGCGCCTTGGCGCGTGCCCGGGTCAATCCTTCCGCAAAAGACACCGCCGTGTCCAGACCCCTGCCACTGCCCAATGCGACAACCGCAGGGCGGCTGCGCGAAAGCAGCGCACGCGCCGCGTCCCGGGTGGATTCGACGCTGACGGCGTCGATCCGGGCCACCAGCTCCTCGGCGGTCTGCGGCCGGCCATAGGCCAGCACATGCCGGGCGAGCTGCTCGGCGCGGGACGAGCAGCTCTCCAGTGCCATCAGCAGACCCGCCTTCATCTGCGCCTTGGCCCGCGCGATCTCGACCTCGGTCAGGGTCTCGACCGAATCATTCATGATGTCGACCACGACCTCCATCATCTCGGGCGCGTCGGCCGGATCGGTGCCGGTGTAGAGGCCGAAGAAGCCGGTGTCGGTATAGGGGGCGTGGAACGAGTAGATCGAGTAACAGAGGCCGCGCTTCTCGCGCACCTCCTGGAACAGCCGCGACGACATCCCGCCGCCGAGGATATTGGTGAAGACCTGCAGCGAGAACAGCGACAGATCGGTCTGCGGCACGCCCTCCAGCGCCAAGGTCAGATGCGCCTGCTCGAGCTCGCGATGCACCACCTTGGTGCCGCCCTTGCCGAACTGTGCGGGTTGCGGTTTGGGACCCGCTGTCCCCTCAAAACTGGCAAAGCGCTGCTCGACCTCGGCGACCACCTGCTTGTGATCGACCGCCCCGGCTGCCGCCACCACCATGTCCGGCCCGCGGTAGTGGGTCGACAGATAGTCGCGCAGCGAGTCGCGGCTGAAGGCGCGCAAGGTCTTGGCAGTGCCGAGCAGCGAACGGCCCATCGGCTGGTCGGGATAGCAGAGCTCGTTGAGGTGCTCGAACACGACGTCGTCAGGCGTGTCCTGCGCTGCGCCGATCTCCTGGACGATGACGTTCTTCTCGCGCTCGAGCTCGTCGGGCTCGAAGGCCGGGTTGGCCAGGATGTCGGCAAGCACGTCGAGCGCGAGCGGCACGTCGGCCTTCAGCACCCGCGCATAATAGGACGTGGTCTCGGTCGAGGTGCCGGCGTTGAGGTCGCCGCCGACGGCCTCGATCTCCTCGACGATCTCGCGCGAGGAGCGCTTCGTCGTGCCCTTGAACGCCATGTGTTCCAGGAGATGCGAGATGCCGTGCTCGTTGGGCTTCTCGTCGCGCCCGCCGACGCCGGCCCAGACGCCGAGCGCCGCGGTCTCGAGATGCGGCATCTTGTCGGTCACGACAGTCAGGCCGGACGCAAGCTTGGAAATCTCGACGCTCATCCGGCAACTCCCTGTTTCGCGGCGCGGCTAACCGACAGCACGAACCGCTCGACCTCGGCCTGGTCGTTCTTCATCACCTTCATGTGTTCGGATTGGGTCATCAGACCATCGAGCCAGGCCGGCAGTTGCGGCCGCTGGCCGCAGGCCGCTTCGACCGCATCGGGGAATTTGGCCGGATGCGCGGTGGACAGCACGATGCTGGGAACCGTCGTGTCAGTGGTGTCGCGGTCGGCGACCGCAAGCGCGACCGCGGTGTGGGGGTCGACCAGTTCGCCCGCCTCGCGCCAGGCGGCGCGGATCGCGGCCGCGGTCTCGGTCTCGTCGGCCCGGCCTGCGTCGAATTGCTCCCGGATCGCAGCCAGCATCGCATCGGGCAGCACGAATCGGCCGGACTGCTTCAGCGAATCCATCAGACGGCGCACGCCGGCGGCATCGCGCCCGCCGGCCTCGAACAGCAGCCGCTCGAAATTCGAGGAGATCTGGATGTCCATCGACGGCGACGCCGTCGCGTGGACCTCGCGCACCTCGTAGATCCCGGTCTTCAGCGTGCGCGCCAGGATGTCGTTGACGTTGGCAGCGATGCCCAGGGTCCGCACCGGAAGACCCATCCGCTTGGCGACATAGCCGGCAAAGATATCGCCGAAATTGCCGGTCGGCACGACGAAATCCACCGCGCGCGCGGGTGCGCCGACGGCAACCGCGGAGGTGAAATAGTAGACCACTTGGGCGACGATGCGCGCCCAATTGATGGAATTGACGCCGGACAGCGAGGTCGCATCGCGGAAGCGATGGTTGTTGAACATCGCCTTCACGAGGGCCTGGCAATCGTCGAAATTGCCCTCGACGGCGAGCGCATGGACGTTGGCCGCGCCCGTTGTCGTCATCATCCGCCGCTGCACCTCGGAGATGCGGCCATGCGGGAACAGCACGATGAGATCGACATTTTCGAGCCCCGCGAACGCGTCGACCGCAGCACCGCCGGTGTCGCCCGAGGTCGCGACCACGATGGTGGTGCGCTGGCCGCGCTTGGCGAGCACGTGGTCCATCAGCCGCGAGATCAGCTGCATCGCCACGTCCTTGAAGGCGAGCGTCGGACCGTGGAACAGCTCCAGCACGAACTGGTGCGGCGCCATCTGGCGCAGCGGCACCACCGCCGGATGGCGGAAGGTGGCGTAGGCCTCGTTCGCCATGCGGCCGAGCTCGGCGTCCGAGATCTCGCCGGCGACGAAGGGGCGGATCACCTCGACCGCGACCTCCCAATAGGGACGACCGAAGAAGCCGGCCATGGCGTCAGTCGAGAGTTGCGGCCAGGTAGCCGGCACATACAGGCCGCCATCGCGGGCGAGCCCGGTCAGCATCACGTCGCAGAAGCCGAGTTCGGGGGCCTCGCCCCGGGTCG
The DNA here is from genome assembly GCF_055807455.1 of Bradyrhizobium sp. Kon58. Taxonomy (NCBI): domain Bacteria; kingdom Pseudomonadati; phylum Pseudomonadota; class Alphaproteobacteria; order Hyphomicrobiales; family Nitrobacteraceae; genus Bradyrhizobium; species Bradyrhizobium sp. Kon58. The sequence continues at coordinate 32,624 of NZ_JBVVOT010000046.1, read as the reverse complement.
AGATATAACGAGTCAAACTGCCCTCCAAAGGCCGGCCGAGCCGGAGCTCGATCCGCAAGCCTTTGATTTCACGAAATTACTTGTTAACAGCCAGAGGCTTTGGGCCACCATAAAGTGTTTTGCGGCATCAGGAAACCGCTTCGCGGCTGGGGCCATCCAAGGAAAAAGGCTGCCAACGAAAAGGGCTGCGGCAATGCCGCAGCCCTCTCTTGGAAGGTCTGTCGTTGTGTGCAGACCGGTTTGGCCTCTTGGGGTCACCGACCCGCAAAAACTGTTCGCGCAAGCTTTCGTCGGCTGTCACGACATCGTCAAGGGACAAAACGGGATGTGTGAGAAAATGTTCCTGTTTTTCCCGATCGGTTTCGGCTCGGACAAGCGTTCGCCAGCGGCCATGCGCCACGCATTGCCATTATATCCCAAGCGACCGGACGGTTCAGGAACGAACGACGGCTGCGCTCATTGTGTCGGCGGATGGTGTCGGCGCTATCCATGCATTGCCCGGCTGAGCGCCGAGACCCGTCCGCCCGCCGAACCGGCAGCATCCTGGAGCAGCCGGTTCGGCGCCCCGGGCGTCAGTTCATCCCGATTTCCACCGCGATCCGGATCAGGTCGGAATGGTTCTTGGCACCGAGCTTCTGCTTGAGCAGGGAGGTGGTGTTGGCGACGGTCTTGTAGGAGATACCGAGCGCCTCGGCGACCTCGACGATCTTGTCGCCTCGCCCCAGCAGGCGGAGAATCTCGAGCTCCCGCGGCGTCATCTGCGAGGCAGGATTGGCCTTGATCGCCGCGCCGGAAAACGTCACGGCTTCCGCCAGCTGCGGTGAGATGAAATTGTCACCTGCAACGACCTTGCGCACCGCCTTGAGCAGGATCCGGGGATCGTCACCCTTGGAGACGTAGCCCTGCGCGCCCAGCTCGACCGCCCGCACCACGAAGGCCGGATCGTCGTTCATGCTGAACATGATGATCTTGGCGTCGGGATCGTCCTTGCGAATGCGTCGCATCAGTTCAAAGCCGGAGACATCGGGCAGGCTGATGTCGATCACAGTGACGTCGGGCCGCTTGCTGACATAGGCGCGATGCCCGGATTTGGCGTCGGTCGCCTCGTCGATCCGGATCGAATGGTCGGAGGCGAACAGGGTGCGGCAACCGGACAGCACCACGGGATGGTCGTCGACAATCAGGACGCGGGTCGCCGGCTTGGCAGTATCTTGCATTGTAACTCTCTAGTTTTTCGACTCATAAACCGACGGGAACAAATGGAAAGAGCAAAATCCCCTGATGCGCGTTAGAATTGACCTAATGTGGCACCGGCTGTCCTTCAGTACACAATTGTTTCTGCCGCTCGGCCTGCTGTTCATGGCGGCGCTGATCATGGGTGGCGTCCTGCTGCACGTCTTCACGACCGGTCAGCTCGCCGAGGAGAACCTGCCGGCCCAACGATCGACCAAAGCCGTGGCCGAGGCCCTCAACAACGCTCTGCGTTCATCCGACCATCCGCGAAGGACGCTCGATGACTTCGTCCGGATGCTGGACGGGTCCTCGGATATTCAATTCCTTCCTGCAGGAGCGGTTGCTCCTCCCTTTGCGTCGAGAGGCCTGCAAGGTTCGCATGGCCCGCCAAAATGGTTCGTCGATCTCCTGTCCATTCCGGACTTGCACATTGCATTTCCCGTATCCGTCAATGGCGATCATTTCGGCGACATCGTGTTTGTCCCCGACCTGTCCGCAGCGCTGTTCGAGACCTGGGTAGGCTTCCTCGCCTTGGCCGGCTTCGTCGTCGGGCTCACGGGACTGACAGGGGTCGTCGCCTATGTGTTTGCGGGATCAGCCCTGCGCCCCCTCCAGGACCTTGGCGCAGGGCTCACGCGGCTACGGCGCGGCGACTACGCAACGCCGATCCCGGTTGGGGGACCGCCGGAAATCCGGCAAAGCTGTGAGGAGGCTAATGCGCTGGCCGAAACGCTGGTGCAATTGAGCCAGGACAATCGCGACCTGCTGCACCGCCTGGTGTCGCTTCAGGACGACGAGCGGCGCGATCTCGCGCGCGAACTGCACGACGAACTGGGTCCGCTGCTGTTCGGCATCCGCGTCGGCACGATCGCATTGGTCGATGCCTCGCCTCCGGCGGGAAATCTCGGCAGTTCGGCGCAGGAGGTACTGCAATCGGTGGAAGCGCTCCAGCAGACCAACCGCCGCATCCTCGACCGGTTGCGACCGCTCTACATCGAGGAATTGGGTCTGGAGACCAGCGTGCAGACGCTGCTCCGGAATTTTCGCAAGCAAGCGCCGTCTATTGACCTGACGGACACGATCGACCCGGATCTCAACGCGATTGACGGGCCGCTGGCTCAAACCGTCTATCGCGTGATTCAGGAGGCGCTGACCAACGTGCTGCGCCATGCCGGCGCCAGCAATGCCCATGTGCAGGCGACCTTCGCCGGCGAGACGCTCGTCATCGAGATTTCCGACGACGGCGGCGGCTTTCCCGAAGGGAATGTGTTCGGCCGCGGCCTGACCGGCATGCATGAGCGCGTGCGCGCACTCAGCGGATCGCTGTCACTGCTGCGCTTGGACGACAGAACCTATGTGCGCTGCCGCCTTCCCGCCGAACCGGCACGCGAGGCGCCGGTCACTGGCTAGCGTTTTCGCGAGGTGGATACGGGTTCGCGTGAAGAAAACGCGTCAAAGCAAGAATCTAGAGTCTCTAGCACGCCCAGCCAAGCTGCGCGTTTTGTCGCGCCGGCTCGCATAACGTGGTGCGGATCTTGCCGTCCGGACTAAAACAAAACGAGGCGCGGAAGCGTAGCGCGCCGGCGACGGAATATTCGAGATCGACGCCGTGGGGCGCAGGATGGATTTCCTCCAGCCCGAAACCCGCTGACGAGAAAGCGCTGAGCCGGGGCTGCCAATAGGCTTCGAGCTCGCTCCGGCCGCGATAGTGCTGCGTGCCGTTGCACGTGCATTCGACCTGAGCATCGTCCGCATAGAGGTCGAGAAGCGTCGCCAGGTCGCCCTTCCTGCAGGCATCCACCCAGTCGACGACAATTCCCATCTGGTCGAAATCGCTCACGCTGCAATCCTGTCTGCCGCGAAAAAACGATGGCGGCTTAGGACCACACTCGTGAATGTGCGCTGAATGGTAAACCCCGGGCGATACCGGGTTCCCTAGGTGGATCTACGGAGCTTAGCCCCGCCGCCGCCCTCTTGCCCACACGGCGAAGGCGATGAGCACGGCGCCCGCAAGCGTGAACCAGGTGATGGCGTATTGGAGGTGATCGTCCTTGAGATGCACGTCGAGCGGCCCCGGCCGCGGAATGCCGTTCTCGGGCGCCGGCTGCTCGAGGTCGACATAGAACGGCGCAACCGCGCCCCAGCCCAGCGTGCGCGCGATCGCCACGTGATCGCGCACGAACCACAACCGCTTGTCGCGGTTCTCCGCCGGGGTCAGCCAGCCAGGTGCCTCGGGGAAGCGCAGATAGCCGGTGAACGAAACCTCCTGCCCCGTGACGAGCTTCTTGACCGCGCGATCCTCGACGCTGCGATCCTGCATGGTGTTTTCGATGAAGCCCGCATCGATCACCACCGTCTCGCCGCTCGGCAGCCGCGCCGGCAGGAACGCCCAGGTGCCGGGGCCCGACGCGTCCTTGCGCACGGCGGATCCGGGGGAATAGACCATCGCGTCGGGCAATTGCGCATAGGTCGCGGTAAAGCTGACACGGCGGAATTCATCGCGCGCGGGACTTAACGTGGCCCATCGTGCTGGCGCCGGCAGAGCAACCGGTGCCTCCGCAAGCCGCTCGGTGAGTGCGGCGATCAGCTCGTGCTTGGCGATGCGGCGCTGCAATTGCCAGACACCGAGCACGATACAGACCGCGGTCAGGAACAGCGTGAACAGCGCGAAGCCGGCCACGCGGGGCTTGCGCGCGGTCTCGTTCATTTCGCGCGGTCGACCAGCCGGCCCGGCGCCGCCTTATGATGGAATTGCAGCGCGATCAGCAGCGACTTCATCGCGCGCAACGGCAGCAGGGTGGTCGCGAGGATCAGCGGCAGCCACAACACCGCGTGCAGCCAGTACGGCGGCTGGTACTTGACCTCGACGACGAGCGCGCAGCCGACCACGATCGCGCCGGCCAGCATGATGATGAAGATCGCCGGACCGTCACCGGAATCGATGAAGGCGTAGTCGAGGCCGCAACTCTCGCAGGACGGCGCCAGCGTCAGGAAGCCCGCATAGAGCTTGCCCTGGCCGCAGCGCGGGCATTTGCAGGCAAGCCCGCGCAACGCGCTCTGCAGGACGGTGGTCTCGGACTCGGGTGGACCGGCGGCGTTGTTCATGATGCGGACTCTAGCACGGTTTCCGCCAACCTCCGGCGGCAGAAAAGCGAAAGGGCGGCCCTGCGGCCGCCCTTCTGATCGATCCAACGCTGCTTAGTGCGCGCCGTGGGCCATGGTCTCGGCGCCGTGTCCCCAGACATAGATGCAGAGGAACAGGAACAGCCAGACCACGTCGACGAAGTGCCAGTACCAGGCGGCGAACTCGAAGCCGAGATGCTGGGTCGGCGTGAAGTGGCCGGCATAGGCGCGGAACAGGCACACCAGCAGGAAGATGGTGCCGACCAGCACATGGAAACCGTGGAAGCCGGTCGCCATGAAGAAGGTCGCGCCATAGACGTTGCCGCCGAAGGAGAAGGCCGCGTGGCCGTACTCGTAGGCCTGCACGCAGGTGAAGAGCGCGCCGAGCACGACAGTGAGGATCAGGCCATATTTCAGGCCCTGGCGATCGTTCTCGAGCAGCGCATGGTGGGCCCAGGTCACCGTGGTGCCGGAGGTGAGCAGGATCAGCGTGTTCAGGAGCGGAAGATGCCAGGGATCGAAGGTCTCGATGCCGTGCGGCGGCCAGGTGCCCGGCACGGCGCAGGCGCCGGCCGCGGTCCCGAGACCACAGCCGAACACCGCATCGCGGGTGGCGTGGACGGCGTCGGCCGGGAAGAGCGCTGCGTTGAAATAGGCCCAGAACCAGGCGACGAAGAACATCACCTCCGAGGCGATGAACAGGATCATGCCGTAGCGGTGATGCAGCTGCACCACGCGGGTGTGGTCGCCCTTGTACTGGGCTTCCCTGATCACATCGCCCCACCAGCTCGCCATGGTGTAGAGCACACCGACGGTGCCGACACCGAAGATGATCGGCGCAGCCGAGAACATGTGGTGCATCCAGGTGATCGCGCCGACCGCCATGATGAAGGCGGAGATGGAGCCGACGACGGGCCATGGCGAGGGATCGACCAGGTGGTAGTCGTGATGCTTGGTGTGCGCCGTTGCCATTTGCGGTCTCGCTCCTCAATCCCGTGCCTGTCAGGCACTTATCCCCTTATGTCCAACCCCGGCGCGTGAGCCCGGAGATCAGAGATTTCCCTTGCGTTTGTCGTCTTCGCTGGCCGCGAGCGGCTTCACCACCGGATCCTTCACCGGATAGAACGTGTAGGACAGCGTGATCGTGTTGAGACCGTCGTTCTCGTGGTCGTCGGCAATCGACGGATCGACGTAGAACACGACCGGCATCTCGCGCTTCTCGCCGGGCGCCATGGTCTGCTCGGTGAAGCAGAAGCAGTTGATCTTCTGGAAATAGGACCCGACCGTCAGCGGCGCGACATTGTAGGCGGCCTGGCCTGCGGTGGTCCGCGCGGCCTGGTTGGTCACAGTGTAAAAGACGGTCACGACCTGGCCGATATTGACCTCGATCTCGCTCTGCTCCGGTACGAACTTCCAGGGCAGGCCGGGCGCAACGTTGGAATCGAAACGCACCGCGATCTTCCGTGCGATCGGGCCGCTGGCCGGCGCCGAGGTCGCGACCTGGGTCGTGCCGTTGAAGCCGGTGGCGCGGCAGAACCAGTTGTAGAACGGCACCGCCGCGTAGGAGGCGCCGACCATCAGCGCGACCACGCCGCCGCAGATCGAGGCGACCACCACATCGCGGCCAACCCCCTTGGCAGGCCTGCGCCCCTTGGTGGCCGTCCGGCTCTGATCCCGCGATATGATCGGCTTCTGATCCATGTTTCCTACATCGGCCGGACGAGCACGGCCGGCCCCTTGACCATGGTCACGGCGAAGAACAGCACCACGAGCACGCCGAGCGCGAGTGCAATCGCGATCGAGCGCTGACGACGGCTCTTCTTCTGCGCCTCGGTGAGGACGATTCCATCTCTCTCGGGTTTGTCGGCCATTCCTGCGATCATGCGCCCCCTACCATCGGCGCAAGCGCCCGGAACACGACCTCGGCCAGCAAGGTCGCAAACAGCGCGAACAGATAAAGGATGGAGAACGCGAACAGCTTGCGGGTCGCCCGCAGCGATTGGCTGCGCTCGCGGCGGACATAGACGTTGATGGCGAACCCGAGCATGCCGGCGCCGAGGATCAGCGAGACGATGCCGTAGATGGCATCGAAATAGCCGAGCGCCCAGGGCGCGGCCGCGACCGCGATCAGCACGATGGTGTAGAGCAGGATCTGAAGCCGCGTCGCGTCGGGACCGACGACGTTGGGCAGCATCGGGATGCCGGCGCGGGCGTAGTCGTCGGAGCGGAACAGCGCCAACGCCCAGAAGTGCGGCGGCGTCCAGAAGAAGATGATGGCGAACAGCAGCAACGGCTCGACATCGACCGTGCCCGTGACCGCAGCCCAGGCCACCACCGGCGGCAGCGCGCCGGCGGCACCGCCGATCACGATGTTCTGCGCGGTCCAGCGCTTCAGGCCGATCGTGTAAATCACGACATAGAAGAAGATGGTGAAGGCGAGCAGCGCGCCCGCGATCCAATTGACGAGGATGCCGAGCGTCATCACCGAGAAGAAGGCGAGCGTCATGCCGAAGGTCATCGCCTCGGGACGGGTGATGCGGCCGCGCGGAATCGGCCGGTTCGCCGTGCGCGACATCTTGGCGTCGATGTCGCCTTCGAGCGCCATGTTGAGCGCGCCGGACGCGCCGGCGCCGACGGCGATGCAGAGCAGCGAGGTGAAGGCCAGCACCGGGTGGAAATGCCCGGGCGCCATCGCCATTCCGACCAGCGCGGTGAAGATCACCAGCGACATCACCCGCGGCTTCAGCAGCGCGATGTAATCGCCAACCTCCGCTTCGGAGATGCGGGGATTGATGTCGATGGCGTTATGGTCGAGGACGGACACTGGATTGACTCGCTTCGTTGTCGAGCCGCGGCGCCCGTCACGGGCGCCGCGAGTATTGGTTTACTGCACGCGGGGCAGCACTTCGAACTGATGGAAGGGCGGCGGCGAGGGCAGCGTCCATTCCAGCGTGGTCGCACCTGCACCCCACGGATTGTCGCCAGCCGGCACCTTCTTCGCGAAGGCGTCGATCACGCAATAGAGGAAGATCAGCACGCCGAAGCCGGAGATGTAGGAGCCGACCGACGAGACCAAGTTCCAGCCCGCGAACGCGTCGGGATAATCGACATAGCGGCGCGGCATGCCCGACAGACCGAGGAAGTGCTGCGGGAAGAACACCAGGTTCACGCCGATGAAGGTGACCCAGAAGTGCGCCTTGGCGAGCCCTTCATTGTACATGTAGCCCGACATCTTCGGGAACCAGTAGTACCAGCCGGCGAAGATTCCGAACACCGCGCCGAGCGACAGCACGTAGTGGAAGTGCGCGACGACGTAGTAGGTCTCCTGCAGCACGCGATCGACGCCGGCATTGGCCAGCACCACGCCGGTGACGCCGCCGACGGTGAACAGGAAGATGAATCCCACCGCCCAGATCATCGGCGCGCGGAACTCGATCGAGCCGCCCCACATCGTGGCGATCCACGAGAAGATCTTCACGCCGGTCGGGACCGCGATGACCATCGTGGCGGCGACGAAATAGGCCTGCGTCGCCGAGGACATGCCGACCGTGTACATGTGGTGCGCCCACACCACGAAGCCGATCCCGCCGATCGCGACCATGGCGTAGGCCATGCCGAGATAGCCGAACACGGGCTTGCGCGAGAAGGTCGAGACGATCTGGCTGACCATGCCGAAGGCGGGCAGGATCAGGATGTACACTTCGGGGTGGCCGAAGAACCAGAACAGATGCTGGAACAGCACGGGATCGCCGCCGCCTTCGGGGTTGAAGAACGTCGTGCCGAAATTGCGGTCGGTGAGCAGCATCGTGATCGCACCGGCGAGCACCGGCAGCGACAACAGCAGCAGGAACACCGTCACCAGGATCGACCACACGAACAGCGGCATCTTGTGCAGGGTCATGCCCGGCGCGCGCATGTTGAAGATGGTGGTGATGAAGTTGATGGCGCCGAGGATCGACGAGGCGCCCGCCAGATGCAGCGACAGGATCGCGAAGTCGACGGCCGGGCCCGGATGGCCCGAGCTCGAGAGCGGCGCGTACATGGTCCAGCCGGCGCCGACGCCGTTGGCGCCCGGCTCGCCCTCGACGAAGGTCGACATCAGCAGCAGCGCAAACGAGGCCGGCAGCAGCCAGAACGAGATGTTGTTCATGCGCGGGAACGCCATGTCGGGCGCGCCGATCATCAGCGGCACGAACCAGTTGCCGAAGCCGCCGATCATCGCGGGCATGACCATGAAGAAGATCATGATCAGGCCATGGGAGGTCACGAACACATTGTAGGTGTGCGTCTCGTGGAAGATCTGCACGCCCGGATACATCAGCTCGGCACGGATCGCGATCGACATCGCGGCGCCGATGACGCCGGCGATGACCGCGAAGATCAGGTACATCGTGCCGATGTCCTTGTGGTTGGTCGAATAGACGTAGCGCCGCCATCCGGTCGGATGGGCGTGCTCGTCATGTCCGTGGTCTTGCGCGTGATCGCCGTGTGCCGCTGCGCTCGTTGCCATTTTCTAATCCTGCCTTGCGTCCCGATCGGACCTCTGGAGGTCCCGCCTTATGTCGCTTTCAGTTTCCTCGACCCCGTCACCCGGCGCTTACTGCGTCGGGCCGGCCGTGGAGGCGTAGGTGCTGGTGCCGCCGCTCGCGTATTTCTTCTTCGCCGTCTCGACCCAGGAGGCGAACTCCTGGTCGCTCACTACGCGGATGGCGATCGGCATGAAGGCGTGATCCTTGCCGCACAATTCCGAGCACTGGCCGTAGAACATGCCGGTCTTGGTGGCCTTGAACCAGGTCTCGTTGAGCCGGCCCGGAATGGCGTCGATCTTGACGCCGAAGGCCGGCAACGCAAAGGCATGAATCACGTCGGCGCCGGTGACCTGAACCCGGACCACCTTGTTGACGGGCACCACCATCTCGTTGTCGACGCCGAGCAGACGAGGCTGCTTGTCCTGGGCCATCAGCGAGTCGAACTCGAACTTGCCGTTATCCGGGTAGGCGTAGGACCAGTACCACTGCTTGCCGGTCGCCTTGATGGTCAGATCCGCCTTCGGCACATCGAGCTCGAGGAACAGGAGGCGGAAGGACGGCACCGAGATACCGACCAGAATCAGCACCGGAACGAGCGTCCACGCCACCTCGATCAGCGTGTTGTGCGTGGTCCGCGACGGCACCGGATTGGCTCGCGCGTTGAATTTGACGACCACGATCACGAGCAGCGCCAGAACGAAGAGCGTGATCAGCGTGATCAGCACGAACAGGAAATTGTGGAACCAGACGATGTTGTCCATCACCGGGGAAGCGGACTGCTGAAGCGTCCACTCCCACGCAGCCGGTTGCCCGAGCTCGGCAAATGCCGCACCGCCCGTCGCCAGCGTCAGACCCGCTACGGCCAATCCCAGCAAGTGCCGGCCCACCGGGCCCATCGACATCTTCATGCCGTTCGCGCTCCCCTAACGAAATCACCCCAAGTGCATTCCCCTATTTTCGGGAAACGCTTTATTCGATCCCCCGTCTGACAAACCGCCGCGCAAGAATACCTCTAAGAGGAATTGGGGCCAGATCGCTAGAACGCCGAAATCAAGCCTCTCAAACCATAATTCTTGATCTATCGCAATGCAGTCTTGAGCCTCGTCTGTCAGCCATCACCCGCAAGATATTTCCCAGTAACATCAGACAAAAATACCATTTCCCGGGATGCTGCCGCTTGACAGCGGAATTGCCCGCGGTAGGCACTGGCAGACAGCCGCACAGGAACCTGATTCGTGCGGGCGACGGCGGCCGTGGCGGCGTGGAATTTGCTTGCGAATCGCCTTCAAGACGCCGTCATTCCCGTATCAGTCCGCCTGACGCGAGCGACCCAGGCGAGCAGAGGGACCGACCCGATGGGGTTTTCGAGATCCATGGCAAGGCGGGCTAAAAGCCAGGCTGGCGGCCCCACGATGCTGGCCGCCCTGCTGGCGGCGGTCGTCGTCCTTGCGCTTCCGGGCCTCGCCCATGCGCAGGGCGCGGTGCGCTCCGTCCATGGCGACTGGCAGATCCGCTGCGACACCCCGCCGGGCGCCCAGTCCGAGCAATGTGCCCTGATCCAGAGCGTGGTGGCCGAAGACCGCTCCAACGCCGGCCTGACCGTGATCGTTCTCAAGACCGCCGACCAGAAGAGCCGCCTGATGCGGGTCGTCGCCCCCCTCGGCGTTCTCCTGCCCTCCGGCCTCGGCCTCAAGCTCGACAACCAGGATGTCGGCCGCGCCGGCTTTGTCCGCTGCCTGCCCAATGGCTGCGTCGCCGAGGTCGTCATGGACGACAAGCTGCTCGGCCAGCTCCGCACCGCCAAGACCGCGACCTTCATCATCTTCGAGACCCCGGAAGAAGGCATCGGCTTCCCGCTCAGCCTCAACGGGCTCGGTGAGGGATATGACAAGCTGCCGTAGGGCGAAGGCGGTTAGACCCGCGAATCTATTGTTTCCGTAATGTGAGACTTGGCGCCCTCGCGGAACTGCCGGGAAACCATTATCTTGCCTCACATCCCCCGATAATGGACGGACGCATGACAAACCCTGCCACAACCTCCCTGCTCGACCGCGCCAATCTCGATCGCGACCAGGTGCGCCACGAGCTCGCGCGCGGGCTTGCCGGTGCCGACGACGGCGAATTGTTCCTGGAATACAGCCAGACCGAAGCGCTGATGTTCGACAATGGGCGGCTGAAGCAGGCGACCTACGACACCTCGCAAGGTTTTGGCCTGCGCGCCGTCAAGGACGACGCGGTCGGCTACGCGCATTCCTCCGACGTGTCGCTGCCGGCGCTGATTCGCGCCGCGGACGCGGTCGCGGCCGTGCGCGGTGGCTATTCCGGCAGCTTCGCCGCGCCTCCAGCGCATACCAACGTGCGGCTTTACAGTGACGACAATCCGCTCGATGCCCCCGGCTTCGAGACCAAGGTCAAGCTGCTCGCCGAGATCGACGCCTATCTGCGCGACAAGGATCCGCGGGTGCGGCAGGTCAGCGTCAGCCTGGGCGCGACCTGGCAGGTGGTCGAGATCCTGCGGCCCGACGGCGAGAGCTATCGCGACATCCGCCCGCTCGTGCGCGTCAACGTCTCCGTCGTCGCCGGTCAGGGCGACCGCCAGGAGAGCGGCAGCAAGGGCTATGGCGGCCGCGCCGGCTACGCCGAATTCATCGAAGCTAAGTCCTGGCGCGACGCCGCCGACGGCGCACTGCGCGAGGCCCTCGTCAATCTGGAATCGATTCCCGCCCCCGCCGGCGAGATGGATGTCGTGCTCGGAGCCGGTTGGCCCGGCGTTATGCTGCATGAGGCGGTCGGCCATGGCCTCGAAGGTGACTTCAACCGCAAGAAGACGTCGGCGTTTGCCGGCCTGATGGGCCAGCAGGTCGCGGCCAAGGGCGTGACCGTGGTCGACGACGGCACCATTGCCTCGCGCCGCGGCTCGCTGTCGATCGACGACGAGGGCACGCCGACCAACCGCACTGTGCTGATCGAGGACGGCGTCCTGGTCGGCTACATGCAGGACCGCCAGAACGCGCGGCTAATGAACATGAAGCCGACCGGCAACGGCCGCCGCCAGGGCTATGCCCATGTGCCGATGCCGCGCATGACCAACACTTACATGCTCGCGGGCGACCGCGATCCGGCCGAGATCCTCGCCTCGGTGAAGAACGGCGTCTTCGCCGCGAATTTCGGCGGCGGCCAGGTCGACATCACCTCGGGCAAATACGTGTTTCAATGCACCGAGGCCTACAAGATCGAGAACGGCAAGATCGGTGCGCCCCTGAAGGGCGCCATGCTGATCGGCAACGGGCCGACCGACCTGCATCGCATCCGCATGATCGGCAACGACCTCGCGCTCGATACCGGCATCGGCACCTGCGGCAAGAACGGTCAGGGCGTGCCGGTCGGCGTCGGCCAGCCGTCGCTGTTGATGGAACGCATTACGGTGGGTGGAACAGGCGGATGAGCGTCGAGAAGATAACTGTCACCACGAAGCGGAACGGCAGCGGTTGGGCCGGGCAGCTCGTGCAGCTCGCCGGCATCGTCGCCGCGGTGTTCATCGCCAAGGGTGCGCTGGCCGAGCCGTTCTACGTGCCGTCGGGCTCGATGGAGCCGACGCTGTTGATCGGCGACGCCTTGATCGCCTCGAAATTCCCCTACGGCTACGGCACCTCGTCGCTGCCGATCCAGATCAACCTGCCCGAGAGCGGCCGCGTGTTCGCGGAGACGCCGAAGCAGGGCGACGTCGTGGTCTTCCGCTGGCCCGGCGACCGCTCGCAGGCCTGGGTCAAACGCGTCGTGGGTCTGCCCGGCGACCGCATCCAGCTGCGCCAGGGCCAGCTCTTCGTCAACGACCGCCCCGCCGAGCTGAAGCCGGACGGCGTTGGCGCCGCCGAGGACGACAATGGCGGCAGCGAACCCGCCTATCGCTATGTCGAGACGCTGCCGAACGGCGTCTCGCATCTGATCTTCAAGATGCGCGACAACGGTCCGCTCGACAACACGCAGGAAGTGACGGTGCCGGCAGGCCATCTCTTCGTGCTCGGCGACAACCGCGACAACTCCGCCGACAGCCGCGTGCCCTTGCGCTCCGGCGGCGTCGGCATGCTGCCGATCGACAATCTGGTCGGCCGCGCGGATGCCGTGCTCGGATCCTGGGATCTCGGTATCCGGGGCCAGCCGGTGTGGACCTGGCTGTCCGGATTTCGCATGGCACGGTTTTTCACCGCCGTGCATTGAAGGCCGGAATGTCCTCACCTCTCTCCTGCACGCGGGAGAGGGAGGGCGACATCGATGATCCGTGACGAATTTCTGGCTCTCGCCCTGCGAAATCCGTTCAACGCAGCGATCCTCGATGAAATCGATCGCCTCGCGCTGCCGGATGCGTGGCTCGTCGCGGGCTGCCTGGTGCAGACGGTGTGGAACGTGCTCACAGGCCGCCCGATCGATCATGGCATCGCCGATTACGACGTGTTCTATTTCGATTCCGACATCTCATGGGAGGCGGAAGACGCGGTGATCCGCAAGCTGCACGCGCAGCTCGCACATCTCGGTCCCAGGGTCGAAATCCGCAACCAGGCGCGCGTGCACCTTTGGTATCCCGGCAAGCACGGTCTGCCCTATCCGCCCTTGATGCGCGCGACCGACGGTATCGACCGCTTCCTCACGGAGAATACGCAATTGGGCATTCGCCCTGTCGGTGGGGATTTCGACGTCTACGCGCCGCACGGGTTCGACGACATCGCGAAGCTGATCGTGCGCCCCAATCGGGCGCGGAATTTTTCAGCCGCCAGTTACGCGGCGAAGGCGGCACGCTGGAAGGCGCTGTGGCCCGAGATCACGGTGATCGCGGCCGAGTGACATGCCCGCTTTACCCTCCTCGTCATTGCGAGGAGCGAAGCGACGAAGCAATGACGGTGGTGAGAGCTGCGTGCCTACCGCACCACGCCCGACGTGAAGCCCGCCTTCCGCCGCGGCGGCTTGATTTCCTTTTTCAGGAAGCAGCGCGCTTCGCGTCCGGTGTAACCGGGGCGCGCATAGGTGAAGGCGCGGCATTTGTTGTCGGCGGTGCAGGCGGCCTTGCAGGCTTCTTCGCCTTCGCCGTCCTTCATCTCGAAATTGCGTAAATCGCCGCCGGGGCGGTCGATCGAGGTCTCCACGCCTTCGACACGCGGCTCGATCACGCCGGCGCCGCGCACACCGGAGATGCAGCAGCTTCCCGGCACCCGCGCAGGCACCGTGTTCTTCAGCCAGCACACCGCCGAGCCGCCTTCGACGTCAGGATAGCTGAAGCTCCACGAGCGGCAACGGCGGTCGCGCTCGCACAGCAGCGCGCAATCCTCCGGATCGCCCGACGTGACCGGGGTGCTGAAATAGTCTCCGCCGGGCCGGTCGAACGCCGTCTGGGCGCGCGCAGGCCAGCTCGCAAACACGAGCGAAAGCAGCGCGGCGCAGGCCACGACGCTTGCCATTGCGGCCAGGCGGCCCTTCCCCATCGGAACAGCTTTCGAGTTATTGACGACGCTCGGGTTTTTCAGCCGGCCATTTGATCGCCGCAAACCTGTACGGGCGATGAACGGCTCGGGTCCCGATCGTTGGGCCCTTGGTCTAGAACGCGTATTCCGCGTAGGCTGGTTCCACCGAGCCGTTCCAGGGACCGTTGAATTTGTCGAGCATCTCCTCAGCCGGCGTGCGGCCGGAATCGATGATGCGATCGAGCGGCTCCAGATGCCTGGTCTCGTCGCGGCCGAGCTGGTCGATCCGGCCGCGCCGGCGCAAGCCGGCATGTGCCAGAACGAGGCACTCCTTGGCGATCTCGAACAGATAGCGGTCCTTGATCCGCGACTTGAAGCCGAAGCGCGGCACGTCGTCGCGCAGGGCCTGACGCTCATGCGCGCTCCAGTGCTTCACAAGGTCCCAGGCGGCATCCAGCGACACATCGTCGTAGAGCAGCCCGGCCCAGAACGCCGATAGCGCCGGCAGACGGCCCCACGGACCACCGTCGGAGCCGCGCATCTCGAGATAGCGCTTGAGCCGCACCTCCGGGAAAATCGTCGAAAGATGGTTGGCCCAATCCGACAACGTCGGACGTTCCCCGGGTAAATTGTTGTTGCGGCCATCGAAGAAGGCGCGGAACGAGGAGCCGGAGACGTCGATGTAGTCCTCGTCACGTTTGACGAAATACATGGGCACGTCGAGCGCGTAGTCGACATAGCGCTCGAAACCCATGCCGTCCTCGAATGCCCACGGCATCATGCCGGCGCGCGCATTGTCGGTGTCGCGCCAGATCTCGGACCGGAAGGAGAGGAAGCCGTTCGGCTTGCCCTCGGTGAACGGCGAATTGGCGAACAAGGCGGTTGCGGCCGGCTGCAGCGCAAGCGAGACACGCAGCTTCTTGACCATGTCGGCTTCGGAGGAGAAGTCGAGATTGGTCTGTACCGTGCAGGTCCGGTACATCATGTCGAGGCCGTACTGGCCGACCTTCGGCATGTAATTGGTCATGATCTTGTAGCGGCCCTTGGGCATCACCGGGATGTCGGCGCGCGACCAGGACGGCGTCATGCCGAGCCCGAGGAAGCCAATGCCGAGCGGCGTTGCGATCTCGCGCACCTGCGCCAGATGCGCCATCAGCTCGCTCTGGGTCTGGTGCACGTTCTCGACAGGGGCGCCCGAAAGCTCGAACTGCCCCCCGGGCTCCAGCGAGATCGCGCCGCCGCCGGTGACGTCGTAGAGGCCGATGATGTTGCCCTTCTCCATGATCGGCTCCCAGCCGAGCAGGAGCTTCATGCCTTCGAGCAGCGCGCCGATACCGCGCGGTCCTTCGTAGGGCACCGGGCGGTGGCCTTCGAGCGTGAACGGCGTCTTCTCATGCTCGGTGCCCATGCGGAATTCGGACGGGTCCTTGCAGCCTTCCTCGAACCACTTGACGAGTTCGTCACGCGATTGCAACGGCGTCATATCGATCTGGTCTCGCGCCATATCAGACTCTAATCAAAAGCGCTTCGATCGAACGCGCGTGGGTGACAGGAATGGTCCGCGCAGCCACCGGCTGCACGGACGAGCTGGTGTGCCGCGCGATCATCGCAACGGCGTGGTTTCGTTGACGTGGGCAGGCGGCAGTTTCATCTCGCCGCACGAGCAGCCCAGACGGTCGAGCAGACCGCTGAGCTTCACGGCATCCGCATCGGACAGCTTCGAACCGACATATTTCTCGATCGCGGCCGAATAGGCGCCCCACATCCGCTTCTGCAATTCGCGCCCGGCTTCCGTGATCTCCACGAACTGGCCACGCTTGTCGATCTTGCATTCACGCCGCGAGGCGAGGCCCTCGTCGACCAGGCGGTCGATCAGCCGCGATGTCGAATATTGCGGGATCAGCATCTGCCGTTCGAGCTCGACCGGCCGGAGCTCGCCCGAAGGCGCCCGTGACAGTTCGAGCAGCGCGTCATACCATGCCAGCGGTGGGAAGCCGGCCTTCTTCAGGTCCTGCTCGACACAATTGAGCACGCGGCTCTGCACCCGCATCAAGCGGATCCAGGCGGAGGTCGCCTCGGTCGATGGTTTGCGTTTCATGGTCCCGCTCAAGCTCGTCGCCCGCTTCTTACCCTATTCGATGCACCTGCATCAATCTTGACTATTTCAAGCAGATGCATGTAGTCGTTCTTTCGCCTGAGCCAAGCAACAAGAGGAGGAAATTCCATGAAATTGTACTATTCGCCCGGTGCCTGCTCGCTATCCCCCCATATCGCGCTCCTGGAAGCCGGCCTGCCCTATGAACTGGTCAAGGTCGATATCCGGGCCAAGAAGCTCGAAAACGGTGAGGATTATCTGAAGCTGAACCCCAAGGGCCAGGTCCCTGCGCTGGGCCTCGATAGCGGAGAGATCGTGACCGAAGGCCCGGTGATTGTCCAGATGATCGCCGATCAGGCCTCAGCCAAGGCGCTGGCGCCGGCCCACGGCAGCGCCGAGCGCTACAAGCTGCTCGAATGGCTGAACTTCCTCACCTCGGAGGTCCACAAGAGCTTCGGCCCGATGTTCGCGCCGGCCCTGAACGACGAGGCCAAGGCCTTCTTCAAGGACCGGGTCATGGGCAAGCTGAAATACATCGACAGCCAGCTCGCCGGCCGCGACTACCTCATGGGCAAGCAGTTCACGGTCGCCGACGGTTATCTCTTCACGATGCTGACCTGGGGCGACCGGATGAAGTTCGACCTCTCGGCGATGCCGAACCTTGCCGCCTACAAGACCCGCGTCGCGGCGCGGCCGCAGGTGCAGGAAGCGATGAAGAAGGAAGGGCTGATCCAGGCGGCCTGAGGCACATGCGAAAGGCCGGATCGAGGATCCGGCCTTTCGTATTTTTCATCCCGGGTAGGGGTTCAGAGAATCACGCCGCCGCCTTCTTCGGCGCGAAGCGGCCGTAGAAGGTTTCCCCCTTCGCCGCCATCTCTTCGAGCAATTTCGGCGGGGTGAAGCGCGAGCCGTATTTCGCCTCCAGCTTGTGGCAAAGTTCGACGAACTTCTTGGGACCCATGAAGTCGATGTAGGACAGCGTGCCACCAGTGAACGGCGCGAAGCCGAAGCCGAGGATCGAGCCGACATCCGCCTCGCGCGGATCGGTGATGACGTGGTCCTCCACAGTGCGCGCGGCTTCCACCGCCTGCACCACCAGGAAGCGCTGCTTCAGCTCCTCGACGTCGAGCGTATCAGGATCGAGCTGCTTGGGCTGCAGCGCGGAGAGACCCGGCCAGAGGCTCTTCTGACCCTTGCCCTTCTCGGGGTAGTCGTAAAAACCCTTGCTGTTCTTGCGGCCCAGACGGCCCTGCTTCTCGACCAGCTCCACCATCAGCTTCTTCTGGTCGGGATTGATGGCGTTGGGGCCGAGGTCGGCTTCCGTCGCCTTCATGATCTTGAGCCCGAGGTCGAGCGCGACCTCGTCCGACAGCGAGAGCGGACCGACCGGCATCCCGGCCATCTTGGCGCAGTTCTCGATCATCGCGGGCGGCACGCCTTCGAGGAACATCTCGTTGCCTTCGGCGACGTAGCGGCCGACGCAGCGATTGGCGAAGAAGCCGCGGCTGTCGTTGACGACGATCGGCGTCTTGCCGATCTGCCGGACGTAGTCGAGCGCGGTCGCGATCGCGAGATCACCGGTGTTCTTGCCCTGGATGATCTCGACCAGCATCATCTTCTCGACCGGCGAGAAGAAGTGGATGCCGACGAACCTGCCCTGGTCCTTGAAGGATTCCGCCAGCGAGGTGATCGGAAGGGTCGAGGTGTTGGACGCGAAGATCACGTCCGGCTTCATATGCTCCTGCGCCTTGGCAAAGGTATCGGCCTTGACCTTGCGGTCCTCGAACACGGCTTCGATGACGAGATCGACGTCCTTCAATGCGGAATAGTCCGCGGTCGGCGTGATGCGCGCGAGCAGGGCTTCTGCGTCGCCGGGTTTGGCGCGGCCCTTCTTGATCTGCTCCTCGATCACCTTTTGCGCATGCGCCTTGCCCTTGTCGGCGCTCTCCTGGTCGCGATCGATCAGGACGACGTCGAGGCCGGCACGGGCCGAGACATAGCCGACGCTCGCGCCCATGAAGCCGGCGCCGATCACGGCGATCTTCTTCACCTTGGTCGGCGGCACATCCTTCGGACGGCGCGCACCCTTGTTCAATTCCTGCATCGACAGGAACAGGCTGCGGATCATCGCGGCCGCTTCCTTCGAGCGCAGCACCGAGGTGAAGTAACGCGACTCGACGCGGAGCGCGGCGTCGATCGGCAGCTGCAGACCCTCATAGACGCAGCTCATGATCGCGCGTGCGGCCGGATAATTGTCGTAGGTCTCGCGGCGATAGATCGCGTTGCCGGCCGGGAACATCATCATGCCGGCCTTGGAGAACACCGGGCCGCCCGGCAGCTTGAAGCCCTTCTCGTCCCAGGGCGCGACGGCCTTGCCGCCGCCCTTGATCCAGTCCTTTGCCGCCTTGATCAGATCGGCGGCGGGAACGATGGCGTGGATCAGATTCAGCGCCTTGGCTTTCTCGATCGTAACCGGATCGCCCTTGAGCAGGATCGTCATCGCGTCCTGCGGCGGCACCAGGCGCGGCACGCGCTGCGTGCCGCCGGCGCCCGGGAACAGTCCGACCTTGACCTCGGGCAAGCCGAGACGTGTCTTGGGATTCTCCGCCGCCACGCGATAGTGGCAGCACAGCGTGATCTCGAAACCGCCGCCGAGCGCGAGGCCGTTGATCGCCGCCGCCCACGGCTTGCCGGAGGTCTCGATCGAGCGCAGCACCTGCGAAAAGCGCCGGCTCTGCTCGAACAACATCTGGTTCGCGGCCGTCTCGCCCTGCTCCTTGAAGACCTTTGCGTAGGCCTGATTCATGCCTTCGAGCATCGACAGGTCCGCGCCGGCGCAGAACGCTTCCTTGGCGGAGGTGATGACGACGCCCTTCACCGCGGCATCCGCCGTGGTTGCCTTGACGATCGCGTCGAGTTCGGCGGTCGAGGTCTCGTCGAGCACGTTCATCGAACGGCCCGGGATGTCCCAGGTCACGAGCGCGATGCCGTCGGAATCGGTCTCAACCTTGAAATTCTTGTAAGCCATGCTGGTTGCTCCTCGGTGCCGCAGCCGATCTCAGGCGCGGCGGTTGACGGTGATCTCGTAGGGTGGGCAAAGGCGCTCTTGCGCCGTGCCCACCATCATTCGCGAAGACAGCAGTGGTGGGCACGCTTCGCTTTGCCCACCCTACGGCAGCTATCCTTAGACGCGTTCGATGATGGTCGCGGTGCCCATGCCGCCGCCGATGCACAGCGTCACCAGTGCTGTCGCCTTGTTGGTGCGCTCGAGCTCGTCGAGCACGGTCCCGAGGATCATGGCGCCGGTCGCGCCCAGCGGATGGCCAAGCGCGATCGCACCGCCATTGACGTTGATCTTGGCGTTGTCGATGTCGAAGGCCTGGATGTAGCGCAGCACGACGGAGGCGAAGGCCTCGTTGAGCTCGAACAGGTCGATGTCCGACTTCTTCATGCCGGAGCGCGCAAACAGCTTTTCGGTGACGTCGACCGGGCCGGTCAGCATCATCGCGGGTTCGGAGCCGATATTGGCGAAGGCGCGGATCTTTGCGCGCGGCTTCAGGCCGTACTTGCCGCCGGCTTCCTTGCTGCCGAGCAGGACCGCGCCGGCGCCATCAACGATGCCCGACGAATTGCCGGCATGGTGCACGTAATTGACGCGTTCGATTTCCGGATGCGACTGCACCGCGACGCCATCGAAGCCGCCCATCTGTGCCATCATCGTGAACGCCGGCTGCAGCTGCGCCAGCGACTGCATCGTCGTCGATGGACGCATATGCTCGTCCTTGGCGAGGATGGTGAGGCCGTTGATATCCTTCACCGGGACGACCGATTTGTCGAAGCGGCCTTCATCCCAGGACTTCGCCGCACGCTGCTGGCTCTGCACCGCATAGGCATCGACGTCGTCACGCGAGAAGCCGTATTTGGTCGCGATCAGATCGGCCGAGACACCTTGCGGCATGAAATATGAGGGCACCGCCATCGACGGGTCCATCGGCCAGGCGCCGCCGGAGGCACCGATGCCGACGCGGCTCATCGATTCGGCGCCGCCGCCGATCACCAGCTCGTGCTGGCCGCTCATCACCTGGGCTGCGGCAAAATTCACGGCATCGAGGCCGGAAGCGCAGAAGCGGCTGATCTGCACGCCCGGCACGGCTTCGCCGAGGCCCGCCTTCAGCGCGGCAAAGCGCGCGATGTCGGAGCCGGCTTCGCCGACGGGATCGACCACGCCGAGAATGACGTCATCGACGCAATCTTCCGGGAGGTTATTGCGGTCCTTGAGCGCCTTGAGCGGCACGGTCGCAAGCGCGAGCGCAGTGACTTCGTGCAGTGCGCCGTCCGCCTTGCCGCGGCCGCGCGGGGTGCGGACGTGGTCGTAAATATAGGCATCTGCCATGGGAGCCTCCTGATTGCAGTTATTGGTTACGACCGCTGCGCGGTCGCTATCATTCGTGGGCGGAATCCTCAGAACGCTTCCGCGGGCAGTTCCATGATGGTGGCGCAGCCGGCCTGGATGCGCGCGAGATTGGCGGCGGTCTCCGGCAGCATCCGCTCCATGAAGAAGCGGCCGGTGACGAGCTTGGTCGAGAGATAGGGGGTCGTCCCGCTCTCGGCAATCTTGGCTTGCGTCACCTTCGCCATCTTCGCCCACATATAGCCGAGCGCGACGAAACCGAAGAGATTCAGGTAATCGGTCGCGGCGGCACCGGCATTGTCGGGCTTGGCCATCGCGTTCTGCATCAGCCACGTCGTGGCCTGCTGGAGGTGGCCGAGCGAGGCCGACAGCGGAGTAACGTAGGGCTTCATCGCCTCGTCGCCGCCGTTCTCCTTGGCGAAGGCCATGACCTCGCCGAAGAACGCCATGATGGCGCGGCCGCCGTCGCGCGGCAGCTTGCGGCCGACGAGGTCGAGCGCCTGGATGCCGTTGGCGCCTTCGTAGATCATGGCGATGCGGGCATCGCGCACGAACTGCTCCATGCCCTGCTCGGCGATGTAGCCGTGGCCGCCATACATCTGCTGCGCCTGCACCGCGTTGGCGAAGCCATAGTCAGTAAGGAAACCTTTCAGCACCGGCGTCATCAGGCCCATGTGATCGTCGGCGGCCTGGCGGTCCTTGGGATCCTCGGAGCGATGGGCGACGTCGCTCTTCAGCGCGGTCCACATTACGAAAGCGCGTGCGGCCTCGTTGAAGGCGCGGATCGACAGCAGCGTGCGGCGCACGTCGGGATGGACGATGATCGGATCGGCCGGCTTGTCCGGCGCCTTGGCACCGGTGAGCGAGCGGCCCTGGATGCGATCCCGGGCATAGGCGACCGCGTTCTGATAGGCGACCTCCGACTGCGCGAGACCCTGCACGGCGACGCCGAGGCGGGCCTCGTTCATCATCACGAACATGCCCTGCATGCCCTTGTTCTCTTCGCCGATCAGCCAGCCGACGGCGTTGTCGTAGTTCATCACGCAGGTGGAATTGCCGTGGATGCCCATCTTGTGCTCGATCGAGCCGCAGACCACGCCGTTGCGTGCGCCGACCGACCCATCGGCATTGACGAGGAATTTCGGCACCACGAACAGCGACACGCCCTTGATGCCGGCGGGCGCGCCCTCGACGCGGGCAAGCACGAGGTGGATGATGTTGGGCGCGAGGTCGTGCTCGCCGGCCGAAATGAAGATCTTGGTGCCCGTGATCTTGAAGCTGCCGTCGGCCTGCCGCACCGCCTTGGTGCGGAGCATGCCGAGGTCGGTGCCGCAATGCGGCTCGGTCAAGTTCATGGTGCCGGTCCACTCGCCCGCCACCATCTTCGGCACATAGGTCTGCTTCTGCTCCGGCGTGCCGTGGACGATCAGCGCTGCGGTCGCGCCCATGGTGAGGCCGCCATACATCGAGAACGCCATGTTGGCGGAGATCTGGAATTCGTTGACGGCCTGGGAGAGCGTCACCGGCAGACCCTGGCCGCCATACTCGGTCGGCGCCGACAGGCCGAGCCAGCCGCCCTCGGCGACCTGCTTGAACGCCTCCTTGAATCCCTTCGGCGTAGTGACGCTGCCGTCATCGGCCCGCTTGCAGCCTTCGAGATCGCCCACGCGGTTGAGCGGCTGCAGCACCTCTTCGGCGAGCTTGGCAGCTTCGCCGAGAATGGCTTCGCGCACGTCGCTCGACGCATCGGAGAAGCCGGCCAGATTGTCGTAGCGGTCGATCTGGAAGACGTCGTTGAGCAGGAAGTTCACGTCTTCGACGGGGGCTTTGTAGATCGGCATGGTGGTCTCCCGGCAGGCCTTGAAGTGATGATGCTGGATTAGGATTGGGCGGCGGCCAACTGCTCCGCCATCAGGCGATGCAGCATGTTGATCGCCTTGAGCGGCCGCACCATCACCTTGAAATGCGTGATGCGTCCCTCGCTGTCGAAGCTGATGATGTCGACGCCGTTGATCTCGATGCCGTCGATGATGGTCTTGAATTCGAGCACGGCGCCGCTCTCACTCTTCCATTCACCGACATAGGTGAAGCCGGGGCCGCCGAGCACCTTCTCGGCGCTGGCCAGATATTTGAAGGTGATGTCGCGGCCGCGCTGCGGCGCGTGCACGACGGGGCTTTCGAAGATTGCGTCGGGATGGAGCAGGTCCCAGAGCGCTGCCTGATCATGCGACTTCATGTAGCCGTACCAGGACTCGAGGCCGGTCATTCGGGTGCCTCCCTAAAGGCTTGCGTAAAAAAACGCGAAAACAACCCCATGCACAGTAGCGCGAAGGTTGATTCCATTGGGGTTTTCGGGGCGGTGTTTGCCCTCGTTGTTGGGTCGCCTCATATGCACATTGACGCATATGCGCCGATGCGCATAAAGTCAAGCAAATGGTTAAGGTCGAGAACAGGAGGACCGGGTCATGGCTTTGGGCGACGCAATCCTCGCATGCCTGACGGAACGTCCGATGACGGGCTACGAGCTCGCCAAGACATTCGATTCCTCGATCGGCTTCTTCTGGAAGGCCGACCACCAGCAGATCTACCGCGAGCTCTCCAAGCTGCGGGACCGCGGCTACATCCAGGGCCGCGAGGTCGTACAAACCGGCAAACCCAATAAGCTGATCTATACGCTGACTCCGGAGGGCCGAACAGCGCTGCGGCACTGGGCCGCGCGGCCAAGCACGCCCCCCTCCATCAAGGACGACCTCCTGGTGCGGCTGCATGCGCTGGACAGCATCGGCCTCGAGCCCATGCGCACCGACCTGATGGCCCGGCTCGAGCACCACCGCGATCGCCACGAGAATTACGAGCGCATCCTGAAGAAGCGCTTTCCGGAAGGCGCGGCCTCCGGCGTGCTCGACCTCGGTAACCTGCTGCTGCTTCAGCTCGGCGCCCGGCACGAGCAGATGGTGGCCGATTTCTGCGAAGAGGCGCTCGAGGCGCTGTCGGCGATGAGCGCAAACGGCACCGTGGTGCCGCTGGAGGAAGGCAAGCGGGAAGGCAAGGGCTGAGACCGCTGTCGGCTAAAGATTCCCGACTTCGCGGCCGAGGTTCAGCTCAAAGTCGCCGGCGGATCCAATGCCTCGCGCGCGCAGCTTCGCCATGCGCTCTGCTGCGCCTGGCCAGCCGAACGTCGTGAAGAAGGTGTCCTGCGTCGCCTGCAGCTGAGCGGGGTCCGGCAGCCCGTGCTGGTTGATCGTCGCTTTACAGGTGCTCAGCGCCTGCTTGTCGAACGACAGGATGCGCCGCACGAAATTCGCGACGAACTCATCAAGCTGGGCCTCGGGGATGGCGCGGTTGATCCAGCCGTATCGTTCGGCGGTTTCCGCATCGAAATCGTCGCTGCCGAGGATGATCTCCATGGCGCGAGAGCGGCCCACCAGGATCGGCAGGCGTTGAAGCGCCCCGCCGCCTGGGATGAGGCCGCATCCGACCTCTGGCTGGCCGAAGATCGCCTTTTCCCTGCTGGCGAAGCGAATGTCGCAGGCCAGGGTAAACTCGCTTCCACCGCCGCGCGCCCGGCCGCGGATCACTGCAATGCTGAGGACGTTACTCTGAGCCAGCTTGGTGGCCGGTTCGATCCAGCGTGGCGCGCCGAACCGGCTGTGGGGCTCGGCTGTGCTGTAGTGAGCGATGAAGAAGTCCGGGTTGGCGCTCTCGAAGGTCACGACCTTCAACGCATCGTCCGCTTCGATCTCCTCCACCAGGTCGTAGAACTCGTCGTAGGTGCGATCGTCGATCGCGTTGATCGGCGGGTTGTTGAAGGTCACGCGCCAATACCCCGGCGTGGACTTGTCGATGCTGATCCTAGCGGGGATGTCGCTCATGGTTGCCTCCGTTCCGCGGACTTGTTGAAGGAGCCTTGCCTCAGGGGACGATGACGAGCTTCCCGCGCGTATGTCGGCCGGCCAGAAGCTCGTAGGCGGCGGCGAGCTGGTCGAAGCCATAGGCCGCGCTCACGGAAGCGCGGATGGCGCCGGTGTCGATCAGGGCCGCGATCTCCGCCAGTTGAGCGCCGTCCGGCCGGGTGAGAGGGCCGTGGAACTCCGCCTTTCGGGCAGCGGCGCGCGCGATGAACGGTCGAACGGCCGCCGAAGCTTGCTCGGCCACGGGAGGCGGGAAGCCGATTTCGCGATAGCTCTGGGCGTCGGCGGTGCGCACGAGACCGACATAGCGGCCGCCTTCGCGCAGGGTGTCGATGCCACGCTCGGTCAGTGGACCGCACACACCGTCATAGACCACATCGAACGGGCCGGCAGCCTCGAAGCTTTCGGTTGTGTAGTCGATCGTGCGGTCCGCTCCGAGCCCGGCCATGAACGTCTGGCTGTTCGGTCCGCCCGTCGCAACGACGTAGGCCCCGAGGTGCTTGGCGAGCTGGATGGCGAAGGCGCCGACGCCACCCGCCCCTGCCTGGATCAAGATGCTTTCGCCGGCCTTGAGCCGGGCGCGCTCCACAAATGCCTGCCAGGTGGTCAAGGCGACGGTCGGCAGGCTCGCCGCCTCCTCGAACGAAAGGGTGCGCGGCTTGTGGGCCAGGAGATTCAGTGGAACGGCTGCGCGCTCGGCATAGGCGCCGGGACGCCGGTTAGGCAGGCGGGCGTAAACCTCGTCACCTGCCTTGAACGCCGCGCCCGAGGGCGCGGAGACAACAACGCCCGCGACGTCGTAGCCCATCACCTGCGGAAAGTTGAATGGAAAGGCGGCATGGAACAGACCCTGGCGCATGGCGACCTCGACGGGATTCGCACCGGCGGCCCGAACCTCGATCATTGCCTCGTCGGCGCCCGCAACGGGGTCGCTGACCTCCCCGTAGGTGACCACCGAATTGTCGCCGTAGCCGTTGATGTACGCTGCCCGCATTTCATACTCCTCGCGCTAGGTCGCCTGACCTGTTAGTCTCATTATTGAACTTTTACTGACATGAATGATCGTTGGCAAGCCCTCGTCGCGGCGCCGGCGTGAACCAGAGCGTTTTCGAGCGAAATGGAGGCCGGTTTGCGTGAAGAAAACGCGTCAAACGAGACTCTAGAACCGATAAAGCTCTAGAGGTTGCCGGCCCGAGCCTTCGGCTTGCCCGCGGCGCGCCGGTGCAAGCGAATATCGGCAAGCGTGATCTCGCGCCCAAGGGAGGAGCGGACCTTCATCGGCTCCAGTTCGCTGCCGTCGATGCCGTCAAGCATTCGAATGGGGGGCGGATCGGGCCGGAATAGCCATCGGTCGCCCCATTGGCGAAGTGCGATGATGGTCGCAAAGAGATCCTCGCCCATCTCGGTCAGAACGTACTCGTGCCGCCGCGCTTCCTCGGTGATGGGCCGGCGTTCGAGAATGCCAGAGGCGACGAGTTTCTTCAGGCGGGCGGTCAGTAGATTCCGCGACATCTCCAGCTCCTTCTGGAAATCGTCGAATCGGGTCGTGCCCCCGAAGGCCTGGCGCAGGATCATCAAACTGCCCCAGTCGCCGATGACGTCAACGGAGCGGGCCATGGGGCACTCGTACGAGGCCCAACTTTTCCGCTGCATGGACTGATCTCCTTCGCCGGTGTCGTCTGGGCAGGAATTAAGGCCCGATGCGAGAACCGACAAGAGTGCCACAAACTCCTGCCGCGTGTCCTTGGACGCCGATCGGGATCTAAGTCCAATGCCATTGACGGTTTGGGTACAGCACCTAGCTCGGCAAATTGTCAGTCATTCCGGGCGGCACCTCGCCTTGCTCCGAGCGTTCGGCCAGAAGTTGCTTTCGGCCTCGTACCAGAAGGTGTCCATTTTCCCGCTGGGCTCGCCGGCACCCTCCAGATCTCATAAGCGCGTTTGCGAACTTCTTCTTCGGTCAGACCAGCCATTCTGAGCCATCCTTTGGTCGCTGAAGTTCCGAGCTGCTAGCACCCGGAGAGTTCCTGGCAATGCGAGATTCCGATCGCATCCGACGGACTGGGGAGCACAGCGCCCCCGCCCAACTTTAAGACACCGTCAACGGGTTCCTTAACCCGTTATTTACCGTAACAGACAAAAGTCGGTTTTCGAGGCAGACGACCCGCGCCAAATCCGATTGTCTTTCAACCGGCACGCGAGGGGAGACTGGAGGCGCCGGGTGGGGCGCCGGAGTCGGAACCGGACAGAGTCATGAATTCGCGCGTATCGTGGAGTGTTGACGGCATCGATCCATCCGTCCGGGAGCGGGCCGAAGCTGCTGCGCGTCGCGCCGGAATGTCACTCAACGATTGGCTCAACTCCACGCTCGGCGAGACCGCTCCGCCGAACTTTCGCGGACTTTACGACCAGCGTCCGCAAGCCCAGCACGTTCCGAGCCAAGTCCCGAGTCACGTACCAAGTCACGTGCCAAGTCACGTGCCGAGCCAGGAAAGCCGCGAAGTCGCCGACATCCACCAGCGGCTCGACGCCATCACCCAGCAGATCGAACGAATTTCAAAGCCGGCGCCGCGGCAAGATTCTTCGCGCCAAGATCCTTCGCGACAAGACACTTCGCGACCGGACGTCTCGCGCGAGCAAGGCGTTGCGCGCCAGCTCAACGACGCGATCTCGCGGCTCGATGCAAGGCTGTCGCAAATCTCAAAGCCGCAGCAGGCTCCGGCACCGCGGCAGGCCCCCGTTGAAACGCGCCAGCGCCAGGCCGATGCGGTCGAGCGCGCGGCAGCGCAGGTCTATCGCAGCTCACCGCCCCTGAGCCCCGCTTCGTTCGACGTCGCGGTCGCCGAGATCACCGCACGGCAGAGCGA
This sequence comes from Bradyrhizobium sp. Kon58, assembly GCF_055807455.1. Taxonomy (NCBI): domain Bacteria; kingdom Pseudomonadati; phylum Pseudomonadota; class Alphaproteobacteria; order Hyphomicrobiales; family Nitrobacteraceae; genus Bradyrhizobium; species Bradyrhizobium sp. Kon58. The sequence continues at coordinate 5,002 of NZ_JBVVOT010000046.1, read as the reverse complement.
GCTCGACGGCTTCACACCCAGGCAGATGCCGCCGCGCGCAGCACCCTCGATCGCGCCTGCGGCAGCTCCTTACGCACCCCCCGCGCCGCCTGCCTACGCCCCGCCGCCACCGCAGCCGGGGCCGGATTTCTCTGCGCTCGAGCGCCATCTGCTCAAGATCACGAGTCAGATCGAATCGCTGCAGCGACCCGACAATACCGAGCAGGCGATCAACACCTTCCGCAGCGAGCTTGCGGAGATCCGCAACGCCATCACCGAGGCGATGCCGCGCCGCGCGATCGAATCGATCGAGAACGAGATCCGCTCGCTGCATCGGCGCATCGACGAGACCCGCTCCAACGGCACCGATGGTCAGGTCCTGTCCGGCATCGAGCACGCGCTGTCCGAGATCAAGCAGGTGCTCCGCACGCTGACGCCGGCCGAGCAGCTCACCGGCTATGACGAGGCGATCCGCAATCTCGGCGCCAAGCTCGATCTGATCCTGCGCGCCAATGACGATCCCTCGACGGTCCGCCAGCTCGAAGGCGCGATCTCGGCGCTGCGCGGCATCGTCTCCAACGTCGCCTCCAACGAAGCGCTGGCACGGCTCTCCGACGATGTGCAGCTGCTGTCGTCCAAGGTCGACCAGGTCACCCGTTCGTCCGGCCAAGGCGACAGTTTTGCGGTGCTGGAGCAGCGCATCGCGGCGCTCACCGCCGCTCTGGAAACGCGCGAGCGTCCTCAGCCATCCGAGAGCAGCGAGCAGCTCGAAAGCGCGATCCGCGCCCTGTCGGACCGTTTCGATCGCATGCAGGTCGGCAACGACTCGGCTTCGACCTTTGCTCATCTTGAACAGCGGGTCTCGTATCTGCTGGAGCGGCTTGAGGCCGCCTCCGATCCGCGCAACGGCAATTTCAGCCGCGTCGAGGACGGGCTGCATGACATCCTGCGGCACCTGGAGCGGCAGCAGGCGACCTATTCCGCGCTCGCCGAGAGCCGCAACTCCGCGCCGCCTGCCGATTCCGGCATGGTCGATCTCGTCAAGCGCGAGCTCTCCGACATCCGCTTCAGCCAGGCCGAGACCAACCGGACCACCCAGGATTCGCTGGAGGCCGTCCACAACGCCCTTGGCCACGTCGTCGATCGTCTCTCGATGATCGAGGGCGATCTTCGCAATGTGCGCACCGCGCCGCCCGCCCCTGCGGCGCAGCCGATGCCGATGCCGATGGCCGCTCCCATGGCACCCGCGCCGATGGCGCACGAGCCGCGGCCGCAGCAACAGCAGCACCCGAAATACGATCCGAAGCCCGAGCTGCCCAATCCTGCGGCCGCGCAGGCGGCGCACGCCGCCTTCGCCGCCGCGCCGCGCGAATTCCATGCCGCCGCGCCGGCAGCGCCGCCGCCGATGCCGATGGCGCCGCCGCTTCCGCCACGCGCGATCAGCGAAATCCTGGAGCCGCATACGGCGCTCACGCGCACCGCGCTTGCGCCGGAACTGCCGCCGGATCATCCGCTCGAGCCGGGCACAAGGCCGGGTGCACGCATCGCCACGCCGTCGGAGCGCATTGCCGCGTCCGAAAGCGCAATCAGCGAAATCCCGGCCGCGCCCAAGGAGCCGGTGTCGTCGTCGAGCTTCATCGCTGCCGCGCGCCGCGCCGCTCAGGCCGCCGCCGCGCAGCCGGAAAAGCCGGCTCGTGGCGCCAAGGCAGGAGCCGATCGCTCCAAGGACAAGGGCAAGGCCAGCGACAAGGACGGCGGTTCGACCATCACCTCGAAGATCCGCTCGCTGCTGGTCGGCGCGAGCGTGGTCGTGATCGTGCTCGGCACCTTCAAGATGGCGATGAACCTGCTCGATGGCAGCAGCCCGTCGCCGTCGCCGCAGGCGATGGAGAATTCGTCGCCCGCACCCGCGCCGCAGGCGCCGCCGCCGGTCGAGAACAAGCCCACCACGCCGGAGCAGGTCACGCCGTCGATGACCTCGCCGACCCCGATCGGGCGGCAATCCCAGAACAATGCCGCGCCGGCTGCTGCCGCCAATTCCGGCAACTCGGCCTCGGTCGAAATTCCGCCGGTGCCTGCCGCAGCGCCGCAGCCGGCCTCCAGCGACGTCACCGGCGCGCTGTCGGGCACGAGCCGCGCGAAACTCGCGATGATCCAGGTGCCGCCGGCCGAAAAGCTGCCTGACGGCATCGGTGGCCCCGGCTTGCGCACCGCCGCGATGAAGGGCGATGCGACCGCGGCCTACGAGATCGGCGTGCGCTTTGCCGAGGGCAAGGGCGTGGCCGCGAATTACGACGAAGCCGCCAAATGGTACGACCGCGCGGCGCAGGCCGGCGTGGTGCCCGCGACCTTCCGCCTCGGGACGCTCTACGAAAAGGGTCTCGGCGTGAAGAAGGACGCCGACATCGCCCGCCGCTACTACACGCAAGCCGCCGAGCGCGGCAACGCCAAGGCGATGCACAATCTCGCGGTGCTCGACGCCGATGGCGGCGGACGCGGCGCCAACTACAAGAGCGCGGCACTGTGGTTCCGGAAGGCCGCCGACCGCGGCGTCGCCGACAGCCAGTTCAACCTCGGCATCCTCTATGCCCGCGGCATCGGCGTCGAACAGAACCTCGCCGAATCCTACAAATGGTTCACCCTCGCCGCCGCCCAGGGCGACGCGGACGCAGCAACCAAGCGCGACGACGTCGCCAAGCGGCTCGACCCGCAATCGCTCGCCGCCGCCAAGCTCGCGATCCAGACCTTCAGCGCCGAGCCGCAGCCCGACGACGCCGTCAACGTTGCGGCCCCGAACGGCGGCTGGGACAGCGCCCCGCAGGCCAACGCGAAGCCTGCGCCGAAGCCGGTTGCCGCCAAGCGCGCGGCGTCGGCGGTGCGCTGAGAGCGGTCGCTCAATCGTCTCTGACGAAAAATCTCGCCTGGTCGTCCTGGCGAAAGCCAGGACCCATTACCACAAGCGATCGTAGTTGAAGGACGCTGTGGCCACAGCCTGCTGCGATAGCAACCAGCCGGGATAATGGGTCCTGGCTTTCGCCAGGACGACATGGGAGGAGCCACGGTTTCCTCGATCACCCTCCTCACCGCAGCCATTCACCACGCCCGAAATTCCTGGTCCCGCCTGCCGCCGAATTCCGCTATTGAGGGGCGCGGCAATCGTTCTGCCCTTCTGCGAGCATTCCGCGCAATCGATCCGTCTCGCCGGAAGCGTGGTCCCTCGATGCAGCTCTATCTCCCGATCGCCGATCTTCCGGTCAACGTCTTCCTCGTGCTGGCGATGGGCGCCGCGGTCGGCTTCGTCTCCGGCATGTTCGGAATCGGCGGCGGCTTCCTGATGACGCCGCTTTTGATCTTCATCGGCATCACGCCGGCGGTCGCGGTCGCCTCCGTCGCGAGCCACATCGCCGCTTCGTCCTTTTCCGGCGCGCTCGCCTATTGGCGGCGCCGCGCCATCGACCCCGCGCTGGCGAGCGTGCTGTTGTGCGGCGGCGTGACCGGGACCGCGCTCGGCGTGTGGACCTTCACGCAGCTGCGCGCGCTCGGCCAGCTCGATCTGATGATCGCACTCTCCTACGTCGTGCTGCTCACCACCGTCGGCAGCCTGATGTTCTCCGAAGGCCTGCGCGCTTTGATGCGGACCCGGCGCGGCGCGGTGCCGCCGCGCCGGACCCATAACTGGATCCATGGCCTGCCGCTGAAGATGCGGTTCAAGCGCTCCAAGATCTACCTCTCGGTCATTCCGGTCGTGATCGTCGGCATCCTGATCGGCTTCATCGGCGCCATCATGGGCATCGGGGGCGGCTTCATCCTGGTGCCGATCATGATCTACCTGCTGCGGGTGCCGACCTCGACGGTGATCGGCACCTCGATGGTCCTGACGCTGGTCACGATGCTGTTCGCGACCCTGCTCCATGCGGTGACCAATCATTTGGTCGACGCCGTGCTGGCGCTGATCCTGATGGTCGGCGGCGTCACCGGCGCCCAATTCGGCGCCCGCGCGGGCCAGAAGATCCGCGGCGAGCAGCTGCGGCTGCTGCTGGGCCTGCTGATCCTCTCGGTCGGCGTCCGCTTCGCCATCGAGCTGGTGATCCGGCCCGAAGACCTCTTCACCATCCGCGAGCTGGGGGTGAATGGATGATGCGTATAGCTCTCGCGGTCCTGCTCTTCCTGCTGCTCGGCTCCGCCGCACGCGCCGAGCGGCTGATCGTGTCGGTCTCCAACCATCGCGTCACGGTGACGCCGAACTATTCCGGCGAGGAGCTGGTGCTGTTCGGCTCGGTCGAGAAGGACGCCTCCACGCCCGTCGATCGCAAGACCTACGATCTCGTCGTCACCGTGATGGGCCCGCGCGCCGACATGGTGACGCGGCGCAAGGAGCGCACTTTCGGGATCTGGATCAACACCGACTACCGCCAGTTCCTGGAGGTGCCGAGCTATCTCGCGCTATTCGCCAACCGCTCCTTCGATGTCATCACCTCGCCCGAGATCGCGCGGCGCCAGCAGATCGGGCTCAACAACGTGCTGCTGACCCAACGCGTCAGCGGCGACTATGCCGACGTGGTGCCGAACGACGCGTTCCGCTCCGCCTTCATCCGCCTGCGCACCCAGCGCGGTCTCTACCGCGAGGATCCGAGCGCGGTGACATTCCTGACGCCGACCTTGTTCCGCACCGGCATTCCACTGCCGGCGGAGGTGCCGATCGGCACCTATGAGGTCGAGATCAAGCTGTTCGCCGACGGCGCGTTCATCGGCAAGACCGAGACCGCGTTCGAGATCGTCAAGGTTGGTTTCGAGCAGTTCGTCGCCACCACCGCGCGGCAGAACGGGCTGATCTACGGCCTCGTCACCGCTGCCATGGCGCTGATGACGGGCTGGATGGCGTCGATCGTGTTTCGGAAGGATTGACCTTCGTCATTGCGAGCGCAGGGGCCCAACGAATTCTCCGCCGTCGTCCTGGCGAAAGCCAGGAGGTGGATTCACACTCGAAGTGCAACAGTTGAGAGGAGAAGGCCTCTGCCGGGGT
>NZ_JBVVOT010000045.1:0-44881 GCF_055807455.1 Bradyrhizobium sp. Kon58 | reverse complement strand
ATGCTGGAGCTGATCGAGGTCCAGACGGGAAGCTATCTCGGGGAAGACGACATCATCCGGATTGAAGACGACTACCAAAGGTCGTAACCAGCACACTCCGAATCACGCGACCCGGGCCAAAAGAGTGGTCTCTCTCAGAGGCTTAAGGCCCGGGAAACGTGTAACTTTTTGAATCAAATCGTGTCCGGACCGCTAGCTCCGCATTCGCCACAAATGTGGCGGCCGTGCTAGAAGCGCCTCGGGGATTTGCGTTGAATCGGGGTTTGCTCAAATGAGTTCCACAGGATCGGCACCGGCAAAGGCCGGCTTGCGCGTCGGCGTCATTGGCGCCGGCGTGATGGGCAGCAACCACGCACGCGTGCTCGCGGGTCTTCCCGGCGTCAACCTCGTCGGCGTCGTCGATCCTTCGCCGGCACATCGCACCCGGGCGATGGAGCTTGCCAATTGCGCGAGCTTCGAGACGCTCGACCAGCTGCTGGCCGAAGGCGTCGATGCCGTCACCATCGCGGCGCCGACCCATCTGCATCACGAGGTCTCGCTCGCCTGCATCGCCAAGAACATCCACGTGATGGTCGAGAAGCCGATTGCGTCCACGGTCGCGGAAGGCCGCGAGATCGTCACGGCTGCGCAAAAGGCCGGCGTGACGCTGATGGTCGGCCATGTCGAGCGCTTCAATCCGGCGGTGGCCGCCGTCAAGCAGGCGATCGCGGGCGAGGATATTCTGTCGATCGCGATCACGCGCGTCGGCCCGTTCCCGCCGCGCATGTCCAATGTCGGCGTCGTCATCGATCTCGCCGTGCACGACATCGATCTGATCCGCTGGTTCACCGAGTCCGACATCGTCGAGGTGCAGCCGCAATTGTCGAGTGCGGTCGCCGAGCGCGAGGACATCGCGCTCTTGCAGTTCCGCACCGCCAACGGCGTGCTCGCGCACATCAACACCAACTGGCTGACGCCGTTCAAGGCGCGCAGCGTCACGGTCGCGACCCGCGGCAAATACGTGATGGGCGATCTCCTGACGCGCCAGGTCACCGAATGCTTCGGCTTCAAGCCTGACGGCAGCTATTCGATGCGCCATCTGCCAGTCGGCCATGACGAGCCGCTCCGCGCCGAGCTGATCGCCTTCCTCAAGGCCGTGCGCAACGGCGAGACGCCGGCGGTCACCGGCGACGAAGGCGTCGCCAGCCTCGAGATCGCGACGCAGTGCCTGGAAACGCCGTCGCGGCCCGCGGCCACGTCGTCGACCCGCAAGGGTCCGCGCCGCGTCGCGGGTTGATTCCTTATCCATGCCGACCACTCAAGAAGGCGCCAAGAACCAGGCCATGAACCAGCATCTGCGTTCCGACCCCATTCCCTTCATCGACGTCGCCTCGCAGCGCCGCCGGCTCGGCGACTCGCTCGATGCCGCCGTGAAGCGCGTTCTCGACCATTGTCAGTTCGTCAACGGCCCTGAAGTCGCCGAGCTCGAGAAGCAGCTTGCGGCCTATTGCGGCGCCAAGCACGTCATCGGCTGCGCCAGCGGCACCGATGCGATCCTGATGGTGATGATGGCGAAGAATGTCGGGCCTGGCGACGCCGTGTTGTGTCCGTCCTTCACCTTCATCGCGACCGCGTCGCCGGTGGCGCGGACCGGCGCGACGCCGGTGTATGTCGACGTCGACGAAGCCACCTTCAACATGAGCCCGGAATCGCTCAAGCGCGGCATCGCAACCGCCCGCAAGGCCGGTCTCAAGCCGGTCGCGATCATTCCGGTCGACTTGTTCGGCCAGCCCGCCGATCACGACGCCATCGCGGAGATCGCCAAGGCCGAAGGCCTGTTCGTGCTCGATGACGCAGCGCAAGGCTTTGGCGCGAGCTACAAGGGCCGCAAGCTCGGCACCCTGGCACTCGCCACCGCGACCAGCTTCTTCCCCGCAAAGCCGCTCGGCTGCTTCGGTGACGGCGGCGCCATCTTCACCGATGACGACGAACTCGCGGCGACGCTGCGCAGCATTCGAGTGCACGGGCAGGGCGTCGACAAATACGACAACGTCCGCCTCGGCCTGACCGGCCGGCTCGACACCATGCAGGCCGCGATCCTGATCGAGAAGCTGAAGATCTTCGACGACGAGATCGCCGCCCGCAACAAAGTCGCCGAGCGCTACGCGCGCGGTCTCAGCAATGTGGTCACTGTGCCGCGCGTGGCTCCCGGCAATACGTCGGTCTGGGCGCAGTACACGATCCGTCTCCCTGAGGGCACCGACCGCGACGGCTTTGCCGCCGCGCTGAAGGCCCAGGGCGTGCCGACCGCGATCTATTACGGCAAGTCGATGCATCAGCAGACCGCCTACAAGCAGTACCCGGTTGCCGAGAACGGCCTGCCGGGCTGCGAGAGCCTGTCGCAGGACGTCATCAGCCTGCCGATGCACGCCTATTTGACCGAAGCCGATCAGGAGCGAATCATCGCCGCCGTGCGCGGGGCAATCGCGGGCTGATCCCGCTGTTCTTACCCTCTCCCCCTGTGGGAGAGGGTGGCTCGCCGCAAAGCGGCGAGACGGGTGAGGGGTCTCTGTCCGCACGGAATGCGCGGAGAGAGACCCCTCACCCTATCGAGTTTGTGTCTACTTGCGGCGCTGCCCTCTCCCACAAGGGGAGAGGGCGCAGCAATGCGCATTAGCAAGATGCAATCGACCTCTGTTCGATAAGTCTCTAAAACAGGCGCATGCTCGGACGTATCTTCACGGTTGGTGGTTACACGCTGCTCTCGCGGCTGACGGGATTTGCCCGCGACATCATGCTCGCGGCCATTCTCGGCGCCGGCCCCGTGGCCGACGCCTTTTTCGTGGCGCTGCGGCTGCCCAATCATTTCCGTGCCATCTTTGCCGAGGGCGCGTTCAACGCGGCCTGGGTGCCGGCCTATGCGCACGTCCATGGCGAGCGCGGGGAGGGGGCGGCACGACTGTTCGCCGACCGCATTTTCACGCTGCTGCTGGCCTCGCAGGTGGTGCTGTTGATCGTCGCTTGGCTGTTCATGCCGCAGGCGATGAGCGTTCTGGCGCCCGGCTTTTCCGAGGACGCCGAGCAGCGCAAGCTCGCGATCGAGCTGACCCGGATCACCTTTCCCTATCTGCTGCTGATCACGCTGGTGACGCTCTATGGCGGCATGCTCAACGTGATGCAGCGCTTCGCCAGCGCCGCGGCCGCCTCGATCTTCCTCAACATGTCGATGATGATGACGCTGGCGCTCGCCGCCTGGTTTCCCAGCGCGGGCCACGCCGCCGCCTGGGGCGTCCTGATCTCCGGCTTTTTGCAGTATTTCTTGCTCGCCGGCGATCTCGCCCGCCATGGCGGGCTGCCGCGCTTCGCGCCGCTGAGGCTCGACGAAGACGTCCGCGCTTTCTTCAGGGCGTTGGGACCTGCGACGCTGGGCTCGATGGGCACGCAGCTCGCGCTGTTTGCCGACACCATTATCGCGACTTTCCTGCCTGCGGGCGCGCTGTCGGCGCTGTATTATGCCGACCGCCTCAACCAGCTCCCGATCGGCGTGATCGGCATTGCCATCGGCACGGTGCTGCTGCCGGAGATGTCGCGGCGGATCACGGCCAACGACCATGACGGTGCGATGAAGGCGCAGCGCCGCGCGTTCGATTTCACGCTGCTGTTCTCAGTGCCGTTCGTCGCCGCCTTCCTCACCGTGCCCGACGCGATCATGCGCGCGCTGTTCGCCCGTGGCGCGTTCTCGAAAGCCGATGCCGCCGCCGCCGGCGCCACGCTCGCGGCCTATGCCGTCGGCCTCATTCCTTTCGTGCTGATCCGCAGCGCGGTCGCGACCTTCTACGCGCGCAAGGACACGGCGACGCCGGTGCGGGCATCGCTGACCGGCATCGCGGTCAACGTCGCCCTCAAGGTCGCCTTGATGGGATCGCTGGCCCAGATCGGGCTTGCGCTGGCCACTGCCGTCGGCGTCTGGACCAACCTGCTGCTGGTGCTGTTCTTCGCGGTGCGGCGCGGCTTTCTCGTGCCGGACCGCGCCTGGCTGTTGTCGCTCGCCAAATTCCTGCTGACCGGGATCATCATGGCCGCTGCCTTCTGGCTGATCGCGCGCTTTGGCGGTCCTTGGTTGGGGTCGATGCACTTCCGGGACGAATTGACGCTGCTTCTGCTGGCCGTCGGGGGCACGATCGTCTATGCGCTCGCCATCCTCGCGCTGTTCGGCCGCCGCTGGCTGGTCTCGCTGGTGCGCGGGTAGCTTTTTCATATTTTCAACGCATTGACGGCTCGACCCTGTCGGCACGGGCCAGTCTCGATCGTCCTTGGATGGACACATCTCGGAAGTGCGGCGGATGGACCCTGCACAATTGACGTGATGCCGTCACCTCGAGCCGGCAAAAACCGAACCAGGAGCACTGTTTATGAGGATCACCGTCGAAACCAACGTAGCAGCCCCCATCGATCAGGTCTGGCGCGCTTATACGACGCCGGCCGACATCATGAAGTGGAACGCCGCGTCCGACGACTGGCATACGACCAAGGCGACCGTCGATCTGCGAGAAGGCGGTGTCTTCTCATCTCGCATGGAGGCCAAGGACGGCAGCATGGGCTTTGACTTCGCCGGTACCTACACGAAAATCATCGAGCACAAGCGGATCGAATACGCGTTCGGCGAGCGAAAAGCCGAAGTCGAGTTTGTGCCCGGCCCGAAGGGCATTCTCGTCCGCGTGGTTTTCGATGGCGAATCGACACATTCGGTCGAGCAGCAGCAAGGCGGTTGGCAGGCCATCCTCGACAACTTCGCACGATACGTGGAAGCGAAGCAGACGAAGTCGTGAAGGGCTTTGACGGGCGTCGTCGGCTTCGGCGCCCGGCACCCTCAGGTGGGGACTCGCCTCCAGGATGCAGCGAACCTCCACACATCTCTTGATTTTGCGCGATTGCTGTGGTAATCGCAGCGCATGATCAAATCAGTGCGCAAACTCAACTGCATTCACATGACCCGCTTCGGCTGGGCCGTGGAAGGAGTCGCGCGCTAGAATTCGACGACGACATCTTTTCCACCAGGCCCCGCCGGCATCGGACGGGGCCTTTTGTTTGGCCACGCTCCCTGCCGGCACAACAGCAGGAGCATGCGATGCCACCCCAACAGACGAACATCACATCCGAGGCCGAGGGGCTCCCCCTCGAACTTGCATCGACGCGCAGCATTCTAGGCTTGCTCGCGCGATACTGGCGTGCGCTCCAGGACTGGCGCTGGCGGCAGGGCCCGCAAATCGCCTTGCGGGACCTGAGTGACCGGGAGCTGATGGATATCGGCCTGACGCGCGGCGAGATCGACTACTTCACGCCGGAACGGGCTATCGATGCGCTGAGAAATAGCGCGACCTATCTATGGAGCCGTCGAGGGATGTAGGCTTTTGAGGAGCTTGGCTGGCTGCTTCTTCGCGGCCCATCCTTCGAGACGCCCGCCTATGGCGGGCCCTCAGGATGAGGTCGCGTTTTGCGGCGAGATGTTAAACCCTCATGGTGAGGAGCCCGCCAAAGCGGGCGTCTCGAACCATGCAGGCCGAGTTCGTTCTACAGTCACTGGTTGCCATATGCGACACTCCGGTGGGTGACCGGGGCGCGGCGCGTTCCCTGCCTGCAATCACGTGCCACCGTTAAACCCGTTTGCCTTGCCAGTTTTTCCACGGCAATATGCCGGCAAAACAACCATGAGAAACGGGACGAGAAAATGGCGGCTCCCATCAAGTTCGGCGTTGGCCAAAGCGTGTTGCGCAAGGAGGATGACGCGCTCATCCGCGGCAAGGGCCGCTATACCGACGATTATGCGCCGCAGGCCGCGCTTCGCTGCCTGATGCTGCGCTCGCCGCACGCGCATGCCAAATACACCATCGATGCGAGCCGCGCCCGTGGCTTGCCGGGCGTTGCGCTGATCCTGACCGCCGATGACGTCGCAGATCTCGGCGACCTGCCGTGCCTGTTCAATCTCGAAACCGACCCGTTCAAGGGGCCGCCTTACCCGATCCTCGCCAAGGATGAAGTGCGCCATGTCGGCGATTCCATCGCCTTCGTCGTCGCCGAGACCATCGACCAGGCCCGCGACGCGATCGAGGCGATCGAGGTCAAATGGAGCCCGCTGCCGGCGGTGACCGGCGTCGTCAACGCCGTGAAGAAGGGCGCAGCCTTGGTCTGGCCGGACAAGCCCGGCAACGTCCTGTTCGACGTCTCGATCGGTGACAAGAAAGCGACCGAAGCTGCCTTTGCGAAAGCGCATGCGGTGGCCGAGATCTCGATCGTCAATCCGCGCGTGGTCGCGAACTTCATGGAAACGCGCGCGGCAGTGTGCGAATACGACGCCAAGCGTGACCATCTGACGCTGACGGTCGGCAGCCAGGGCAGCCATCGGCTGCGCGATATCCTCTGCCAGAACGTGCTCAACATCCCGACCGACAAGATGCGGGTGATCTGCCCCGACGTCGGCGGCGGCTTCGGCACGAAGCTGTTTCCCTATCGGGAATACGCCCTGCTGGCAGTCGCGGCGCGAAAGCTGAAGAAGGCGGTGAAATGGGCGGCCGATCGCACCGAGCATTTCATGGGCGACGCGCAGGGCCGTGACAACGTCACCACCGCGAAGATGGCGCTGGCCGAGGACGGCAAATTCCTCGCGATGGATTGCGACTTGATGGGCGACATGGGCGCGTATCTGTCGACCTTCGGACCCTACATCCCGCATGGCGGCGCCGGCATGCTGCCGGGCCTCTACGACATCCAGGCGTTCCACTGCCGGGTGCGTACCATCTTCACCAACAGCGTGCCGGTCGACGCCTATCGCGGCGCCGGGCGGCCTGAGGCGGCTTACGTCATCGAACGTCTGGTGGACGCCTGCGCGCGAAAACTCGACATGACGCCTGATGCCATCCGCCGCAAGAATTTCATTCAGCCGAAGGCGCTGCCCTACAAGACCGCGACCGGCAAGGTCTACGATTCCGGCGACTTCGCCGCGCATCTGAAGCGCGCGATGGAGATTGCCGAGTGGAAGGAGTTTGGCAAGCGCGCCAAGGCGGCCAAGAAGAACGGCCTGATCCGCGGCATCGGACTTGCGAGCTATGTCGAGGTCTGCGGCACCATGGGCGAGGAGACCGCCAATGTGCGGATGGACCCAAATGGCGATATCACTGTCCTGATCGGCACCCAGTCGAGCGGGCAGGGCCATCAGACCGCCTATGCGCAGATCGTTGCCGAGCAGTTCGGCGTGGCGCCCGAGCGCGTGCACGTCCACCAGGGCGACACCGACATGATCGCCACCGGACTCGGCACCGGCGGCTCGGCTTCGATCCCGTCAGGCGGTGTCAGCGTCGAGCGCGCGACTCGCGAACTCGGCGCGCGGCTCAAGGAGATCGCAGCACAGGCGCTGGAAGCCAGTGCCGGCGACCTCGAGATCACCGATGGCCTGGTGCGCATTGCCGGCACCGACCGTTCGATCTCGTTCGCCGATCTCGCCAAGCGTCCCGGCGTCGATCCGTCGAAGCTCAATGCGAGCGCGACCTTCGCCAGCGCCGACGGCACCTATCCCAACGGCACCCATGTCGCGGAGGTCGAGATCGATCCGGCCACCGGCATCATCAAAATCGTCAACTACGTGATCGTCGACGATTTCGGCATGACGCTCAATCCGCTGCTGCTGGCCGGGCAGGTCCATGGCGGCGCCATGCAGGGCATCGGCCAGGCGTTGATGGAGCAGGTGGTCTATGGCGCGGGCGACGGCCAGCTCGTCACCGCGACCTTCATGGACTACGCGTTGCCGCGCGCGGCGGACGGGCCGGACTTCGTGTTCGAGACCGCCAACGTTCCCTGCAAGACCAATCCGCTGGGGGTGAAGGGGGCGGGCGAGGCCGGTGCGATCGGGTCCTGCCCGGCCGTTGTCAACGCCATCGTCGACGGGCTCTGGCGCGAGTACAAGATCGACCACATCGACATGCCGGCGACCCCGGAGCGGGTGTGGATCGCCGTCAACGAGCACCATCGCCGTCACAGCCTGTGACAATCTTCCACGGGAATGAAATCTGCCGAGCGGTGTTGGCCCCATTGAGGGGTCAGCACGATCGTGCAGCACTGCGATCCTGCATCAAGGAAATCCTGCATCAAGGAAAGGGACTTTGCGAATGAAGCGAATGTTGGTGGTTGGGGGCGCGCTCCTGCTGGGCATGGGCGCGGTTTGGGCACAACAGGACTCCGTCAAGGAGGTCCAGACCCTGATGAAGGGCAATGGCAAGAACGCCGGCGCGGTGGCGGCGATGGTCAAGGGGGAGAAGCCCTACGACCAGGCCACGGTGGACAGCGCGCTGGCGCAGTTCGAGGACACCGCCAAGAAGCTGCCGAACCTGTTTCCGGCGAGCGCCAAGGGCATGAAGCCCGAGGGCGACTACAGCGCCTCGCCGAAAGTGTGGGAGGACAAGGCCGGGTTCGATGCCAAGGTCGCGAGCTTCGCCAAGGTCGTGGGCGAGGCCAAGGGCAAGATCAAGGATTTGGACTCGCTCAAGGCGAATTTCCCCGCGGTCGGCAAGGAATGCGGCGGCTGCCACGAGACGTTTCGCGTGAAGAACGGCTGAGGCAAGAAAAAGATTCGTTGCCCGGATTGCGCTGCGCTCCATCCGGGCTACCGGGAATCGGGAAAAAGCGGTTGCGACAGCAGCCGCTTTTTTCATGTCGGCGCGCAGCGCTGGAAATTCTATCCGCAAGGCCTGACGGATCGCTGCCGGAGCGGTTATCTTTGCTCCAGCCGCCGCGGCATTGGCGTGAGCTTTTGACGCTGACGCATCTTGCTCCTGACTGCGTCATGACATCAGGAGTTCCAACCCGCGGCGAGCAGCTCAATCAGCAACAGCGAGACAAGCCATGGTCAAACCGTTCCCGTCGAAGACGCACATCGGCAACCATATGCTGCATCCGGAAACGCTGATGCTGACCTATGGCTATGATCCGCAATTGTCGGAAGGCGCGGTCAAGCCGCCGGTGTTCCTGACCTCGACCTTCGTGTTCAAGACGGCCGAGGACGGGCAGGATTTCTTCGATTTCGTCTCCGGGCGGCGCGAGCCGCCGGAAGGGATGGGCGCGGGCCTGGTTTATTCACGCTTCAATCACCCCAACAGCGAAATCGTCGAGGACAGGCTCGCGATCTACGAGCGCACCGAGAGCTGCGCGCTGTTCTCGTCGGGCATGGCGGCCATCGCGACCACGATCCTGGCGTTCGTCCGTCCCGGCGATGTCATTCTGCACTCCCAGCCGCTCTATGGCGGGACGGAAACCCTGCTGACGAATACGCTTGCGCGTCTTTCGATCGGCGCCGTCGGCTTCGCCGATGGCGTTGACGAAGCCGTGGTCAGCCAGGCCGCGGAGGAAGCCATGGGCAAAGGCCGGGTCTCGATGATCCTGATCGAAACCCCGGCCAACCCCACCAACGGGCTGGTCGACATCGCGATGATGCGCCGTGTCGCCGAGACCACCGGAAAGACCCAAGGCCACGTTCCGATCATCGCCTGCGACAACACGCTGCTCGGACCGGTGTTTCAGCGGCCGATCGAGCACGGCGCCGATATTTCACTGTACTCGCTCACGAAATATGTCGGCGGTCATTCAGACCTGATCGCGGGCGCCGCGCTCGGCGCGAAGGCGGTGGTGAAAGGCATCAAGGCGCTGCGGGGCGCCATCGGCACCCAGCTCGATCCGCATTCCTGCTGGATGATCAACCGATCGCTCGAGACGCTGAGCCTGCGCATGGAAAAGGCTGATGCGAATGCGCGCCTCGTGGCGGACTATCTGCGCGATCATCCCAAGGTGGCCAAGGTGCACTATCTCGGTCATCACGAGGCGGCGTCGCCGGACGGACTTGTGTTCGCGCGGCAATGCACGGGGGCGGGGTCCACGTTCTCGTTCGACATCGTCGGCGGCAAGGCCGCGGCCATGAAATTCCTCAACGCGCTGCAGATCCTCAAGCTGGCGGTGAGCCTCGGTGGAACGGAGTCGCTTGCGAGCCTGCCCGCCACCATGACCCATTCCGGCGTTCCCGCCGACATCCGCCGCAAGATCGGCGTGCTCGATTCCACGATCCGGCTGTCGATCGGCATCGAACACCCGTCGGATTTGATCGCCGACCTCGCGCAGGCGCTGAACGCAGCCGAACCTGAGGTGTGACGCCTGCGCCAGCGCTACGGGAATCGAAAAGGGCGGCTGCGATCGCAGCCGCCCTTTTTTGCTGGTCTGTGCGAAGTTTACTTGGTCACCTGACCGCGGATCTCGCCGCCCGGATTGGCCGCGGTGTGGATGTTGACGTAGAGCTTGCCGCCAAGCAGATCGGCGGCCTGCGCGTCGGTCAATGTCGCGGAGCCCTCGGCCGGGCTGGTGGCAGCGCCTGGAATCGCGACCGCGACGCCGGCGTTCTTGCCGGCCTCGGCGGGGCCGTGGAAATGCGCGGCGGTGGCGGGGCCGGACAGGCCGGAATAGGTGAGCTTCCAGGACAGCTTCTTGCTGGCGGCGTCGTAATCCAGATCGGCCGTTCCGGTGCCGCTGCTGGTCGTTGCGGGGACCTCGGACTTGGCGTCGAGCGTTGCTTTCAGCTTTTCGGCGCTGGCCGAACCCGCAAAAGCAACGGCGCCAAGCACTGACATGGCAATGACGATCTTGTTCATGTTTTTCTCCCTGCTGAACCCGTTTGGGCTGCCAAACTTCCAACAGCCGGCATTTCAGTTTATTCCCGTTTCTGGCCGCGGTGGGCTAAATTCTTCGTGGCTGGAGCCGCGAGGACATCGGTCATAAGCTTTGCCGCGACGACGAAAGGACCGCATGTTGCGACGAACAATCTCCGTGGCGTTGCTCGCCGTGCTCGCTGCAGTGGGCGTCTATTGGTGGCTCAGCGCGCCGGAGGTGGCGGCCGCCGGCACCGCGCCCGCCCGCGCCCCTGATCTTGCCAATGGCGAGCTGATGTTCAACGCCGGCGGCTGCGCCTCATGCCATGCCGTCCCCGACCAGCCCGATCGTCTCAGGCTCGGCGGCGGCGTCGCGATCAAGTCGCCGTTCGGAACGTTCTACGCGCCGAACATCTCCTCCGATCCGACCGACGGCATCGGCAAATGGAGCGAGGCCGAATTCGTCAATGCGGTGATGCACGGGGTCTCCCCGGACGGGCAGCATTACTTTCCGGCCTTTCCCTACACGTCCTATCAGCACGCCAGGCGCGAGGACGTGCTCGATCTCTTCGCGTACCTGAAAACGCTGCCGGCCGTTGCAGGCAAGGTGCGCGACCACGACGTGCGCTTTCCGTTCAATATCCGGCGCAACGTCGGCATCTGGAAATTCTTATTTATGGACGGCAAGCCCTTCGTCGCCGACAGCGCGAAGTCGCCGCAGTGGAATCGCGGCGCCTATCTCGTCAACAGCTTTGGCCATTGCGCGGAATGTCACAGCCCGCGCAACCCGCTTGGCGGCATCATCGCCGGACAACGCTTCGCCGGTGGGCCCAATCCGGAAGGCGAGGGGTGGGTCCCCAACATCACCCAGAAGGGCCTCGGCGAGTGGAGCGCGAAGGATATTGCGTATTTCCTGAAGACCGGCGAATTGCCCGACGGCGACAGCGTCGGCGGCGCGATGACGCGGGTGATCAAGAACACCTCGCAATTGCCGGACGACGATCTCGCGGCGATGGCGGACTATCTCAAATCGCTGCCGCCGGTGGACGGTCCGCCGCGCCTCAGCGCAAGGAGGGCGGCGCGTGATCAGCCCCGCTCTTTTCCGGACGGTCAACTCGCGCCAAACGCCTTGAAGGTGATGATGGTGAGGGTGTCCTGGATGCCGGGTAGCACCTGCACCTTCTCGTTGACGAAATGGCCGATATCGGTGTCGTTGTCGACGTAGAACTTCACCAGCAGGTCGTATTGCCCGGCCGTGGAATAGATCTCGGAGGCGATCTCGGCTTCGGCAAGCGCATTGGCGACCACATAGGATTGCCCGAGCTTGCATTTGATCTGGACGAAAAAGGGAACCATCGCGGTCACTCCGAAAGCATATCTGGCGGCTAATAGGCCAAACCCGGCCGGATTTAGCAAGCGAACTTGCTGCGCTGGGGAAGGCGCGCTAGGACGGGCCATGGCTATGAGAACGCTGAAAGTCGCCACATGACGACGCCCGTCGCGCTGACCATTGCCGGCTCCGATTCGAGCGGCGGCGCCGGCATCCAGGCCGACCTGAAGACCTTTGCCGCGCTGGGCGTTTTTGGCGCTTCCGCCATCACGGCACTCACGGCGCAGAACACCCGCGGCGTCACCGGCATTCATGCGGTGCCCGCCGAATTCGTCACCGCGCAGATCGACGCCGTGTTTTCCGATCTCGAGGTCGGCGCGGTCAAGATCGGCATGGTGGCGCAAGCTGCCAGCATCGATGCGATCGCGGCCGCGCTGTCGCGCTGGGCGCCCCGGCATATCGTGCTCGATCCCGTGATGGTGGCGACATCGGGTGATCGCCTGCTCGCCTCCGAAGCCGTCGACGCCCTGCGGATCAAACTGATGCCGCTGGCCTCGGTGATCACACCCAATCTGCCCGAGGCCGCGGCTCTGCTCGACGAACCGGTCGCGGCCAGCGAGGCCGAGATCGAGAGCCAGGGGCGCCGGCTGCTGGCGCTCGGCTGCCGGGCGGTCCTGATCAAGGGCGGGCACGGCGAGGGCGCCGAGAGCATCGACTATCTCGTCGATGCCAGCACCACGATCGCGCTCGCCGCGCCGCGCGTCGCCACTCGCAACACCCATGGCACCGGCTGCTCGCTGTCCTCGGCGGTCGCCGCCGGGCTCGCCACGGGCGAGGATCTCGAGCGCGCCGTGCGCAACGCCAAGGCCTGGATCAGCGCGGCGATCGCGGCCGCCGATCGCTTCAGCGTCGGCCACGGCCACGGGCCGATCCATCATTTCCATAAGTTCTACTGACGCCGCTCGCGAGCGCGCCGCCGTCGACCCATCAAGCCATGCAGCTCCGGGTTCTTGCGGAGGAGCACTGCGGCGTCCTGTCGCCTGATTGTCGCATGCGACTGATATTCGCAGCGAGGGCGAGGCAAGCGCGATTCGTATCCGAAGGTGCCTCAAAGGTTCAATTGGTCATCCCCCTGTCACGGGACATTGTTACAGGCTGGCGCATGGGAAGTTACGATGTGAGTGACGAGAGCCCGGAGCGGCGCTTTCGCACGTTGTTCATCTCCGACGTTCATCTCGGAGCCCGCGGTTCACAAGCCGACCTTCTGCTCGACTTCCTGCGTTTCCATGACGCCGACACGATCTATCTCGTTGGCGATATCGTCGACGGCTGGGCGCTGAAATCGAGCTGGCATTGGCCGCAATCGCATAACGACCTGGTCCAGAAGCTTTTGCGCAAGGCGCGCAAGGGTGCCAAGGTCATCTACATCCCCGGCAATCACGACGAGTTCCTGCGCAACTATTACGGCACGCATTTCGGCGGCATCGACGTGGTCGAGAACACCGTCCACACCGGCGCGGACGGCAAGCGCTATCTCGTCATCCATGGCGACATCTTCGACCTCGTGGTGCAGAACGCACGCTGGCTCGCCCATCTCGGCGACAAGGCCTACGACTTCGCGATCCAGCTCAATCGCTTCGTCAACTTCTTCCGGCGCATGTTCAAGGTGCCCTATTGGTCGCTGTCGCAATGGGCCAAGCAGAAGGTCAAGAATGCGGTCAACTATATCGGCGCGTTCGAGCAGGCGCTCGCCGCGGAAGCGCGGCGCCACGACGCCGACGGCGTGATCTGCGGCCACATCCACTACGCCGTGATCCGCGACGAGGGCGGCATCCGCTACATGAATTGCGGCGACTGGGTCGAGAGCTGCACGGCGCTGGTCGAGCACGACGACGGCCATTTCGAGATCATCACCTGGGCGGACCAGGCCGAGAAGCCGGCACAGGTCCCGCAGGTCGCAGCCAGAGCTGCATGACAAGGCTAGCCTGATGCGCATCCTGGTCGCGACCGACGCCTGGCACCCGCAAGTCAACGGTGTGGTTCGGACGCTGACCAAACTTGCCGACGGTGCCAAAATTCTCGACGTCGAATTCTCGTACCTGACGCCGCAATCGTTCCGCACCTTTGCGATGCCGAGCTATCGTGACGTGCGGCTGGCCATGCCGCGGCCGGGCAGAATCGCGAAGCTGATCGAAGAGGCACACCCGGACAGCATCCACATCGCGACGGAGGGTCCGATCGGCCTGATGGTCCGGCGCTATTGCCGGCAGCGCAAGTTGCCCTTCACGACCAGCTTCCACACCCGCTTTCCCGAATATGTTCGCGCCCGCGTGCCGGTGCCGGGCTCGCTGATCTGGCGGGCGCTGCGCCGATTCCATAGCCCCAGCCGCGCGGTGATGGCGGCAACGCCGGCGCTCGCCAGCGAGCTGACCGAGCGCGGCTTCGACAATGTCGTGCTGTGGCCGCGCGGCGTCGACACCCATCTGTTCCATCCTCGCGCGATCGACCTCTGCCTGCCGGCGCCGGTGTTCCTCTCGGTCGGCCGGGTCGCGGTGGAGAAGAATCTCGAGGCGTTTCTCGACCTCGACCTGCCCGGCACCAAGGTGATCGTCGGCGACGGTCCGGCGCGGGTCGCGCTGGAGCAGGCCTATCCGGACGCGATCTTCCTCGGCGAAAAGCACGGCGAGGAACTGGCGGACATCTACGCTGCCGCCGACGTCTTCGTGTTTCCGAGCAAGACCGACACCTTCGGCCTGGTCCTGCTCGAAGCGCTGGCGAGCGGCCTGCCCGTCGCGGCCTTCCCGGTGAAGGGCCCCCGCGACGTGATCGGCGATGCGCCGGTTGGCGCGCTCGATCACGATCTGCGCAGCGCCTGCTTCGCCGCGCTGGACATCTCCCGGCAGGACTGTGTCGAATTCGCCGCCAACTACACCTGGGAGGCCTCGGCCCGGGCCTTTATCGACAGCATTTTGGCGGTCGGCGCGGTGCTGCCGGGCCGGAACGGGGCGGAGCCGGCGCGATTCGTCGCCTGAGAGCCCAGAATGCTCGCGCGGAGATGCCTTGCCCGCGCCTCATCCGCCGCGATAACATCAGGCATGACAGAACAGCTCCTCCCGATCGGCCCTGCCGATATCGATGCCGCAGCACGCGTGATCGCCCCCTTCGCCGTCCGCACCCCGCTGTTGTCCTTTCCCGTGCTCAACGAACGTGTCGGCGCAAAGGTCTATCTCAAGCCGGAGATGCTCCAGCGCACCGGTTCGTTCAAGTTCCGCGGTGCCTTCAACAAGGTCGCCTCGATCCCGCAGCACAAGCGCGCCGGCGGCGTGGTCGCGTTCTCCTCCGGCAACCACGCCCAGGGCGTGGCGGCGGCGGCAAAGATCCTCGACATGCAGGCGACCATCGTGATGCCCGCGGATGCGCCATTGTCGAAGCGCGAGCGCACCAAATCCTATGGTGCCGAAGTCGTGCTGTACGACCGCGACCGCGACGACCGCGAGGCGATCTCGCGCGGCATCGCCGAGAAGCGCGGTGCGACGCTGGTCAGGCCCTATGACGATCCCTTCGTGATCGCCGGCCAAGGTACCGCCGGCCGCGAGATCGCCGAGGATATGGCGGCGCTCGGCCTTAGCCCCGACATCGTGGTGGCGCCAGCCTCCGGCGGCGGCCTGATCGCCGGCGTTGCAACGGCTGTGAAGGCGCGTTTTCCGCTGGCGCAAATCGTCGTCGCCGAGCCCGAGGCATTCGACGATCACGGCCTGTCGCTGACGGCAGGTCATCGCGAACCGCACGGGCCGGCGGGCCGCACTATCTGCGATGCGCTGATGGCCCTGATCCCCGGCGAGATGACCTTTGCGATCAACAGCAAGCTGCTCGCGCGCGGCGTGACCGCGTCGGACAAGGAAGTCGGCGCGGCCGTCGCGTTCGCCTATCGCGAGCTGAAGCTCGTGGTGGAGCCGGGCGGAGCGGTCGGCTTGGCCGCGCTGCTTGCGGGACGACTTGATGTTGCCGGCAAGAATGTCGTCATCGTGCTCTCCGGCGGCAATGTCGACGCCGATTTGTTTGCCGAGCTGGTGGCCTGATAATCTAATCTTCTGACATGAAGAAGGGCAGAGCGTCACCGCTCTGCCCTTTGTCGTGTGTGGCCGACCGCGATCAGTGCATGAAGCCGCGGTGGTTGTTGCCGCCGTTACCACCCTGGCTCTGGTTCATCGACTGGCGGAAGTTGTTGCCGCCATTGTTGACCATGCGACTGGTCTCATTGAACTGCGGGCGGTTGTTGTTCTGCACCTGCACCTTGTTCACCGGGTTGTTGTTGATCTTCGCGCCGTTGTTGATGCGGATCGGGTTGTTCTGGGTCTGAACGTTGACGGGCTTCGTCTCGATGGTCGTGCTGCCCTTGCCGACATTCACCGGCATGCTCACGATCTTGCCAGGATTGCCGCTGGTGGTGCCGTTGGCAATGCCGCCATTGTTGCCGCCGTTCGGCGTCTTGTTGGTCGCAGGCAGCGTCACGATCTTGCCGATGCCGCCATTGTTGTTGGTGGTGTTGGTCGGCGCGGGAAGGGTGACGATCTTGCCCGGGGTCTGCGACGGCGTGCCGGTCTGCTGGTTGGGCTGGTTGTTGCCCGCCGGCAGGTTGACGATCTGGCCGCCATTGCCGAGCTTGCCGATGCCGTTGTTGTCGCCCGACTTCTGCATGATCGGCAGGTTGCCATTTATCTGCGATCCGCCACTGCCCTGCTGCAGCGGCATGTATTTGGGCTGGCCGAGATTGCCGATCTTGAAGGTCGGGGCGATATTCTGCGGCGCCAGGAACTTGGTCGCCTGCATCAAGGGGATCTGCTTCGGCTGCATCTGGAGCTTCAGCGCGACCTGCGCATAGGGCGTGTTGCCGTAGCTGTCGTAGAAGGACTTGTAGGCGACCGGCGAGTTCGCGAGCACCGTCTTGTGCCAGGCCTGCGTGAGCAGCAGGTTGTTGAGCAGCCAGCGGACGTGATCGCACAGCGGGTCGTGCGGATACATCGTGATGAACTCCTGATAGTACTCCGGCCTCGCTTCGGACACCACGTAGTCATAGGCCTGGCGGGTCGAGCGGCTCGGCAGGTTGGAGGCCATCTGCACCACAGGCGCATTCACCGGCGCGCGGTTGGCGGCAACAGCGGTGTCGCCGAAGAAGGTGAAGTCGGACGTCAGCGACGAGCTCTCCCACGGGATCTGCGCGCCGCTGGTGGTCTGGTTCACTTCGAGGCGCACGCGCTTGAACAGCTGCTCGATCGGGACGTTGGGCTCGCGCGCGACGTTCAGGAAGGCCTGCGTGTAGGGGCTGTGGCCGCCGGTGCCGTCCTGCGCTTCCGCGCCCGGTGCGGTCGAGTAACCGACGATCGAACCGTTCGGGGCATCGACGATGGCCAAGCCGCGACCGGCATCATTCACGTTCGGGAACGGGTTGTTGCGGCAGGCATCGAGGATGACGATGCGCATGCGGCTCGGGATGGTCTCCAGCGTCGACATCACGTCGACCAGACGGACGGAGTTGTTGACGAGCTCGGTCTGGCTCGAGACCTTGGCGTCGACAGGAACGAGGTAGTTCTCGCCGGCGAGCTGCACGCCGTGACCGGCGTAGTAGACCATCGCCACCGTGTTCGGACCGCGCGCCGACACTTTGGCCGAGAAGTCCTGCACCACCCGAAGCATGTCGTTCTGGGTCAGGTCGGTCGCCGCGACCACTTCGAAGCCGGCCGAATTCAGGAACTTCGCCATGGACTCCGCGTCATTGTCGGGGTTGGCGAGCTGCGGCGCGTTCTGGTAGTTCGAATTGCCGATCACCAGCGCTACGCGCTGCTCCGGGCCTTGCAGCGCGGTGGGAGCCGGCTCGACCGGGGCGACTTGCGCGGAAACAGGGCTGCAGGCGAAGCCGAACAGGCTTCCCAGCAGGCTGGCCGTCATAAGGAAAGGTTTTAGGCGGAACATGGCGCGCTCCTTTGGCACTGATCTCGATACGAGATTGGTTGCCGGGGAGCTTGGCCGCGTTCGAGTTTGAGGTCCGTGATCACCATCACCATGGTAGGCTGCGTGATCTGAATCACGTTTGGAACCCGCCAAGGTGAGCTTCCGATGGGAGGACAGTCCGTCACATGCTGAAATCGATCGATCCGATCCTCACGCCCGACCTGCTCTGGCTGCTGGCGTCCATGGGCCATGGCGACGACCTCGTTTTCGTCGATGCCAATCACCCCGCGGCACGCATCGCGCAGAGCACGCATTCGCGGCGGCTGATCCACTTGCCGGGCATGAGCATGGAGACCGCGATCCGCGCCATCATGTCGGTCTATCCGCTCGACGATTTCGATCCCGATCCGGTGCGCGTGATGATGCCGGTCGACGATCCCGATCGCGTCCCCGACGTGCAGCGCGCGGTGCTCGCCGAGATCGAACGCGCCGTCGGCGGCCCCGTCACGCCCGGAAAACTCTCGCGACCGGATTTTTATCGCGCGGCGGCGGCGAGTTTTGGAGTCGTGCAGGTCGGCGACAGCAGGGGTTACGGATGCTTCCTGATCAGGAAGGGTGTGATCAACTAGAAGCGCACGATCGAACGATGCGGGACTGCGTCACGCGTGCTCGAACGGTCCGACCTCGCGGATCACCTTGCAGATCTGCAGGAAGCCGCTGGCATAGAACTCAGCATGTCCCCGCTTCATCGTCTCGACATGTTCGGGGTGGGTGCGCCAGGCTTCGAGCGCTTCCTCCGAGGCAAAACGGAACACGGTGAGCTCCTCGCCGTCGTCGGCCTTGAACGACTTGACCGACACAAAGCCGGGAAGACGGCTGACGATGTCGTACATGCGCGCGCCGAGCCGGTCGTGTTCATCGACAGAGGCGCCGTCACGCAATTGCAGATCGCCAATGACAATCACTTCACCAATCATGTTTCCTTGTCCCTCGGTGATGGATTTCCGTTCCTGATCTCTTCGGTTTCGCGATGGCTTTGTTACATCGCCCACCCGAATTTGAATGGCCTGCCGGCATCCGACTGTTTATGGTCGGTCCATGTCGCGCCTTATGTGTCTATCTGTCGCTATCGTCCTATCGCTGCTGCCGGCTGTCGCGCCGGCTGCTTCAATCCAAAAGCGTCCCAAGCAAGCCTGGCATGGCTACGGCTTCCTGCCGGGCTATCGCCAGCCGCTGAGCAACAGCATTCCGCTCTACAAGCAGAAGGAAGCGATGCGGCGGATGTCGCCCAGCGACCGGCGCCATTGGTACATCGACCCCGTTCCCCAATATTACGGCTGGGATGGTGAGTGGCGCTATTTCGGCCGGCCCGGCTTCGGCGGCGGCCGCTACAATGGCGGCAGTTTTGGGCCGTGCTGGACCCGGACGCCGATCGGTGCGGTCTGGAATTGCGGGTGATGGGCTGAGCGCGCGGCGCCTAGGGGAAGCTGCGGACGACCTCAATCAGGCCGACGATTGCGGCATTGAAGGCATCGATGTCTTCGGCCGGAATCCAGTACTCCAGATGTGAGCGGCCGCCCGCCTCCTGCACGTCGTACTTGGCGATGAAGCTGCGCTCGACCTCGAAACGTGTCACGAAGCCCGAGCCGCTCGCCGGGACATTCCAGTCGCGCGCGATCTTGATGGCGTAGTCTTCGGTCAAGACTGGATAGAAGATCGGCTGG
Source organism: Bradyrhizobium sp. Kon58 (assembly GCF_055807455.1). NCBI lineage: Bacteria > Pseudomonadati > Pseudomonadota > Alphaproteobacteria > Hyphomicrobiales > Nitrobacteraceae > Bradyrhizobium > Bradyrhizobium sp. Kon58. The sequence goes on along the minus strand of NZ_JBVVOT010000045.1, from coordinate 25,220 downwards.
TCGGGTAGGCGCGGCGGAAACGCGCGCATGCCCGTTTGCTGGATCAGCTCCAGCTCTTTCGGACCGACGGGACGCCAGAGGGTGAGGGTGTCTTCGATGGGAGACATAGCTGCGCGCCCGTTAGGAGAAGAACGCGATCTTCTCGGCCTGGGTCATGCGGCGGATGGGCGCCATGGGGTCGTTGGCGGCGGCGCGGGGCTTTTGCAGGATGCCGCTGGCGAGGATGGTGGCGCCGAGCGAGGCTTCCGGAACCGGCGAGGGCATCGGCAGCGTCGTGGCCTGCGCCGCGCCGAATGTCGCGGTGGCGGCCATCACCGGCGCCGGCTGCTCCATCACTTCGGCGGCGGCTTCCGCAATGGCGTTGGTGAGGCGCGCCAGCGATTCCATCGCGATCGGCGCTTCCTCTACGGGCTCCTCCACGACCGCTGCGGCGGCGACTGGCTCGGGTCTGAGCGGCTCTGGTGCGATCGGCTGCGGTATCTCGGCTGCGATGGGCGCTGCGGCCTCCGCAACCACCGGCTCCGGAACCGTCGCTTCCAACTCGACCGGTTCGATGATCTCGTCGAATTCCGGATCGGGCGCGGCCATCTCCAGCGCGATCGCGTCGAGTATAGCTTCGTCCTCGGCTTCCGCTGCGGCATCGAGCGAAAATTCGTCCGGCACCTCGGCGAAGGCGGCGGGCTCTTCAAAAGCGGCGTCTTCACGCGCGATCCGGGTCTCGGCGACGATTTCCGGCTCGAGCGCGGCGTCCCTCGCCTGTTCGGCAACGGAGAAGGCCTCAGCGACGATTCCGGCCGTCTCCACGGCGGCTTCGGGCTCGATCGCCTCTGCGATGTCCTGCGGCTCCGTAAAAGCCACGGCGGCTTCGCTGGCCATCACCGCAGGCGCGGCCTCCGCAGGCGGAGCTTCCGCAGCGGACGACGGTGCCTCCTGCACCGGAGCCGGCGACGGGCGCGCGGCCTGCGGCGTTGCGTCAGCGTCGGTCTGGTCGATTCGGTCCTTGAGCAGATCGAATGCGGCCTTGAGGTCGGCGCGGGGGTCGATGGTCGAAACCTGCGCGCAGGCCGCCTCGATGGAGGCGAGCTGCGAATCAATCAGGTCGCAGATTCGCCCGTCGGCGCCGATCTCGCGCCAGCGCCAGGAGATCTCCTTGATGATGCGCAGGCCGCGCGGGATCGGCGCGAGGCTCGCCTCGATCGCCCCGGGATCGAACGCCGCGATCGCAATCGTCTCGGCTTCGCGGATCGCGTGCCGGATCGCGACCAGCGCCTCGGGCAGGCGGTCCTCGACGACGGGTTGGCGCTGTGCCGCAAGGGTTTCTTCGATTTTAGCGACCGCGTCGAGCACCATGCGGGTATCGGCATTGCGGTTGCGCTTGGCATATTCGCCGAGGAACCAGCGGCCGCGCGCGGTCTCCAGGAAGGCTTCGCGGATCGCGTCGTAATCCTGCTCGTTCGGCTCGGCCGCGCGGGCAGACATAGGCGAGAGGGCGAATGCTTCGTTGGCCATGTCAATCTCGTCGCGCAAATCACCGCGCGTTACAGTAACGATCATCACGATATCGACCGAATCGCAATTGGTTTGATGGCAGGCGAATCACAAATCCCCATCGCAGCAGCTCGGAAGCGGCGATTCGCCGTGAGCCTCGCGCTGTTCTATTCGGCCGTGTTCGCGGTGTCGGGAACGCATCTGCCATTCTTTCCGGTCTGGCTGAAGGCGATCGGCATCGACGCGGCCTGGATCGGCCTCATCAACGCGCTGCCGGCGATCACACGCTTCACCACGCTGCCGCAGGTCACGGCCTTTGCCGAAAAGCGACATGCGATTCGCGCCGGCATGATGATCTCCGTGTTGGCGACGGCGATCGGGTTCACGGCGGTCGGCTTGCAGCAGCAGCCGCTGGCGCTGTTCCTGATCTACGCGCTGACCTGCATGATGTGGACGCCCACCATGCCGCTGACCGACGCCTATGCGCTGCGCGGTGTCGCCCGCTACGGGCTCGATTACGGGCCGGTGCGGCTGTGGGGCTCGGCAGCCTTCGCGGCCGGCTCGCTCGCCTGCGGCTATCTCGTGGACCACATCGCGGCGCGCGATCTGATCTGGATCATCGTCGCCTGGGCTGTTGTTGCGGTCGCCGCCGGCATGCTGCTGCAGCCGCTCGACGATGTCAGGCGAAGGACGACAGCGGCGCACGCCGGCAAGGCGCTGCTGCGTGATGCCGGCTTCTGGGCCATCATCGTTTCGGCCGCACTGATCCAGGGCAGCCATGTCGCGTATTATACGTTCTCGGCCATCAACTGGCAGGCCCAGGGCCTCGGCGGGCTGACGATCGCGGGGCTCTGGACATTGGGCGTGATCGCCGAGATCGTCGTGTTCGCGCTGTCGCCGCGCTTCTCGCTGCATCCGTCCTCGCTCATGGCGATCGGGGGCGCAAGCGCGGTCGTGCGCTGGATCGTCACCGCATACGATCCGCCACTCGCGCTGCTCGCGGTCGTGCAGCTCGGCCACGGCCTGACCTTCGGGATGACCATTCTCGGCACGATGAGTCTGCTGGTGCAGCGCGTGCCGTCGCATCAGATCGCGCGGGGGCAGGGCTATTACGCCGCGTGCAACGGGCTGCTGGGTGCGACCACCTCGATCGCGTCAGGCGCGATCTACGCCCGCATCGGCGACGGCCTCTATTACGTCATGGCGGCAATGGCCGCTGCCGGCGCGCTTGTGATCTGGTCGGCGCGGCACCGGCTGAAAGCTCATCCCCACAGCGACGAGTCCGGCGGGTAGACCAGGCTGTCATCATAACGCAGGGCGTGATCGCGGTCGTGCGCCAGCAGTAGCGGGCCGTCGAGATCGACGAAGCGCGCCTGCGGCGTCACCAGCATCGCCGGCGCCATCGACAGCGAGGTCGCGACCATGCAGCCGATCATGATCTCGAAGCCGAGCGCCTGAGCGGCATCGGCCATCGCCAGCGCCTCGGTGAGGCCGCCGGTCTTGTCGAGCTTGATGTTCACGGCGTCGTAGCGCTCGCGGAGCGACGCCAGCGAAGAGCGGTCGTGCACGCTTTCGTCGGCGCAGACCACCAGTGGCCGCTTGATCCGGGCCAGCGCGTCGTCTTTGCCGGCCGGCAGCGGCTGCTCGACGAGGGTGACGCCGACGGCCTCGCAGGCGGCAAGATTGTGCTCCAGATTGGCCTCGGTCCAGGCCTCGTTGGCATCCACGATCAACTCGGATTCGGGCGCCGCCTCGCGCACCGCCGTGATCCGCTCCGGATCGCCGTCGCCGCCGAGCTTGATCTTGAGCAGCGGCCGGTGCGCCGCTTTGGCGGTCGCCGCCGCCATGGCCTCGGGCGTGCCCAGCGAGATCGTGTAGGCCGTGGTGCGCTCGCCCGGCGCGGGGCGGTCGAGCAGGCTCCAGGCCCGCAGGCCCGCCGTCTTGGCTTCCAGATCGATCAGGGCGCAATCCAGCGCGTTGCGGGCGGCCCCGGGCGGCATGGCGGCTTGCAGGGCCTGACAGGTGAGGCCGCCGGCCACGGCCTCCCGCATGGCCTGGATGGCGGCAAGGGTCGCCTCGGGCGTCTCGCCATACCGGGAATAGGGCACGCATTCGCCGCGGCCGGTCAGGTCCTCCCGGCTGACCTCTGCCACGACGGTCACGGCCTCGGTCTTGGCGCCCCGGCTGATGGTGAAACTGCCCGCGATGGGAAAGCGCTCGATTCGCGCGGCGAGAACAGGAACTTTGCTGGAAGTCATTTTGAACTCTGGCGAAATCTGAACCTGCTGGTTACCTCTAGCAACTAAGGTTAACCAGTTGGGGATACCTTCTCCGGGTAAGGGCGCGTGCGCAACCATCTGATTTCAACCGTTTCTCGCGCCCCGGCACGGGAGCGGACATCTTGAACGGCGATCCGAAGCTGGAACGGATTGCAAAGGGCAATGCGCTGGCACTCTGCGCCACCGGAACCTGGACCGCGAGCTTCGCGCCGGTCCTGGAGCGGATGGTGGCCGACGCCGAGAAGCTCGCCGGCACCTCGCAAAGCATCTTCATCGACGTGTCCGAGGTCGCCAAGCTCGACACCTTTGGCGCCTGGCTGATCGAGCGGCTGCGCCGCAGCCTGACGCAGGGCGCCGTCGAGGCGCAGATCGCGGGGCTGTCCGCCAATTATTCGAGCCTCGTGGACGAGGTGCGACGGGTCAGGGCCACGCCCGTCATCGACACCAGCACGATCACCATCACCGGCATGCTGGAGCAGATCGGCCAGACCGTGGCCGGTATTGCCGGCACCGTGGCAGGCCTGATCGACATGCTCGGCGCGGTGCTCGCAGCGGGCGCGCGCACCCTGATTCACCCGCGCTCGTTCCGCCTGACCTCGACCGTGCATCATCTCGAGCAGGTCTGCTGGCGCGCGGTGCCGATCGTGGTGCTGATCACCTTCCTGATCGGCTGCATCATCGCCCAGCAGGGCATCTTCCACTTCCGCAGGTTCGGCGCCGACATCTTCGTCGTCGACATGCTCGGCGTGCTGGTGTTGCGCGAGATCGGCGTGCTGCTGGTCGCGATCATGGTCGCCGGCCGCTCGGGCAGCGCCTACACCGCCGAGCTCGGCTCGATGAAGATGCGCGAAGAGATCGACGCGCTGCGCACCATGGGGTTCGATCCGATCGAGGTGCTGGTGCTGCCGCGCATGCTGGCGCTGGTGCTGGCGCTGCCGATCCTGGCCTTCCTCGGCGCGATGGCCGCGCTCTATGGCGGCGGTCTCGTCGCCTGGCTCTATGGCGGCGTCGATCCCGAAGCCTTCCTGCTGCGCCTGCGCGACGCCATCTCGATCGACCATTTCATCGTCGGCATCGTCAAGGCGCCGGTGATGGCTGCGGTGATCGGCATCGTCGCCTGCGTCGAGGGCCTCGCCGTGCAGGGCAGTGCGGAATCGCTCGGCCAGCACACGACGGCGTCGGTGGTGAAGGGCATCTTCTTCGTCATCGTCATGGACGGCGTGTTCGCCATCTTCTTCGCCTCGATCGGGATGTGACGATGGCTCCCGAGATCCAGAACCCCATCATCCGCGTCCGCGACATCACCGTGCAGTTCGGCGCGACGCGCGTGCTCGACGGGCTCGACCTCGACGTCAAGCGCGGCGAGATTCTTGGCTTCGTCGGCCCGTCCGGCGCGGGCAAGTCCGTGCTGACACGCACCATCATCGGCCTCGTGCCGAAGGTCGCAGGCAGCATCGAGGTGTTCGGCGTCGATCTCGATGCCTCCAATACGTCGCAGCGTCGCAATGTGGAGCGGCGCTGGGGCGTGCTGTTTCAGCAGGGCGCGCTGTTCTCCTCACTCACGGTGCGGCAGAACATCCAGTTTCCGATGCGCGAATATCTGCGGGTGTCGCAGCGGCTGATGGATGAGATCACCATCGCCAAGCTCACCATGGTGGGTCTCAAGCCTGAGGTCGCCGATCGCTTTCCCTCGGAACTGTCGGGCGGCATGATCAAGCGCGTGGCGCTGGCGCGCGCGCTGTCGCTCGACCCGGATCTCGTCTTCCTGGACGAGCCGACCTCGGGCCTGGACCCGATCGGCGCCGGCGACTTCGACGAGCTGGTCAGGACTCTGCAGCGGACTTTGGGGCTAACCGTTTTCATGGTAACCCACGACCTCGATAGCCTTTACACAGCATGTGACCGCATCGCCGTTTTAGGCAACGGTAAGATCATTGCGGCAGGGTCGATCGCCGACATGCAGGCCTCGCAGCATCCCTGGCTGAGGCAATATTTCCATGGCAAGCGCGCTCGCGCGGTGATGGGCTGAGGTGCCGGAGTAGCTGATGGAAACGCGCGCAAATTACGTGCTGATCGGGTCGTTCACGCTGGCGGTGATTGCCGCCGCGATCGGCTTCGTGCTGTGGTTTCAGTCGTTGCACACGACCAAGCAGCGCAGCCCTCTGCGCGTCGTGTTCGAGGGCCCGGCCGCGGGCCTGCGCAACGGCGGCAGCGTCAATTTCAACGGTATCAGGGTGGGCGAGGTGGTCTCGGTGAAGCTCGATAACCCGCGGCGGGTTGTCGCACTCGCCATGGTCGAGAACAACGCCCCGATCCGCAAGGACACCCTGGTCGGCCTCGAATTCCAGGGCCTGACCGGCGTCGCCGCGATCTCGCTCAAGGGCGGCGAGGAGGCCGCGCCGGCGCCGCCGCTCGACGAGGACGGCATTCCGACGCTGACGGCCGATCCCAACAAGCTGCAGGACGTCACCGAGGCGATCCGCGGCACGCTGCAGAACATCAACAAGATCGTCGCCGACAATCAGGAATCGGTGAAGAACTCGCTGAAGAATCTCGAGACCTTTACCAACTCGCTCGCCCGCAACTCCGAGAAGATCGACGGCGTGATGGCCAAGGTCGACGGCGTGATGCTCAAGGCCGACAGCCTCATGCTCGGGCTCAACACGCTCGCCGGCGGCAAGGACGGCGGCGAGCTGTTCCAGGCTGTGAAGTCGATCCGCGAACTGGCCGACGATTTCGACAAGCGCTCCGGCGCGCTGATGACCGACGGCCGCCGCACGCTCGGCGACATCAGCCGCGCCGTCAACAATTTCGACCGCAACCCGACCCGCGTCCTGTTCGGCGCCAGCAACAACGCACCGCCAGCCGCACCGCCACCGCCGCCCGAGCCGCCGAAGCCCGCCGTGCCGGAGCGCCGGCGGCAGTAGCGTCCCAGATGTCGTCCTGGCGAACGCCAGGACCCATTACCCCAGGGAGGAGTTTGGCGAAGAGCAGTCGTTCGGTACTTCCACCGGCGGCAATCGACAGACCTCGCGGTATGGGTCCTGGCTTTCGCCAGGACGACGCCGAGTGCTTGGTCGAATGCTTCGTTCCTAATGACGCCCAAAACAAAACGGAGGCCGTGAGGCCTCCGCTTTCATTCGTCATGCGTCTTGGCGACTGACCGCTTACCCCAGCCGGCCCGCTGCGTGCGCGAGCAGCGTGTACACCAGGCCCGTCTCCGAGGTCAGGTGGTTGCGCAGTTCCTGCGGGCCGCGGCCGTCGCGGGCGACTTCGTCGAGTAGGCGTTCGAACTCGGCGACATAGCGGTCGACCGTGGCCTTGAAGTTGCGGTCGGAGCGATACTTGCGGGCGACCTCGTCGAAGGCCTTCTGGCCGGCGGGCGTGTAGAGGCGCTTGGTGAAGGCCTTGTTCTCGCCGCGCTGGTAGCGGTCCCACATCTCGGACGCGAGGTTGCGGTCCATCAGCCGGCCGATGTCGAGCGACAAGGATTCCAGCGGATTGCCGCCACCTTGCGGAGCCTGCGGCTGCGGCGCCGGTGCAGCCTGGCGGCCGCGCTGGGGCTCACGTCCGGTCGGCGCACCCTGGTTGGCGTCCGTGCGGCTCAGCAGGTCCGACAGCCAGCCGTCGCGGCCCTGATCGTTGCCCGCGGGTGCAACCGGCGGAGCTTCGGTGCGGCGCGAGGAGGCGGGCATGCCGAGGTCCGGCGGCGGCAGCGTCGAGGCGCTGGCGCTCTCGCGCATGCGCGTCTCGGTGCTGCGCGCGCCGACGGCCGCCAGCATCGGCTCTTCCTGGCGCTGCACGCTGGCGCGGCCCGTCGTGGAGACGTCGAGGCCGCGGCCGTGCTGGGCCACGATGCGGTTGAGCTCGGCGAGCGCCTCGATCTGGTCGACGATCACCTTGCGCATCTGCGCAGTGCTCTCGGCGGCCTCCTGCGGCATCTCGAGCACGCCGCGGCGCAGCTCGTTGCGGGTGGCTTCGAGCTCGTTGTGCATCTCGAACGCCATCTGCTTCATGCTGGAGACGAGGTTGGTGAACTTCTCCGTCGACTGCTTGAACATCGCATCCGCCTCGTCGGTGGTCTGGCGGTAGATGTCGTGCATGGCCTCGACGGTCTGCCGGTGCTCCTCCTCTGAGGCCGACCGCACCGCCTCGAACTGGCGGGTGATCGCGGCGGAACCGGCGCCGGCGGTCTCGGCGACGACGCGGGCGATGTCGCGGGCACGCTCTTCGGCGGCCGCCAGCGATTCATCGAGCAGGCCGGTGAAGCGCGACAGGCGCTGGTCGAGATCGGCCGTGCGCAGGTCGATCGTGGTGACGAGCGATTCCAGCGCCTCCTTGCGTTCGGCGAGCGAGGCGGTGGTGTTCTTGTTGCTCTGCTCCACGACCTGCGCGGCCTCGACCAGTGCCTTGCCGTGCGCGTCGAACTGGGTCGACAGCTCGCCGAGATCCTGGAGCGCCCGCGTGGTCTTGCTGTTGAAGACGTTGAGCTGGTCTTCCAGGTTCTGAGTCGCAGCGCCGTTGCGCGAGGTGACGTCGTTCATCGCCGAGACGAAGTCGGCGACACGCGTCACCAGCGCCCGTTCGAGCGAGTTGAGGTTGTCGTGCGCACCGGTCAGCACCTCCTGGAGCAGGATGTTGCCTTCGCGCAGGCGCTCGAACAGGGCGACCGTGTCGGTGCGCAGGATCTTGCTGGTCTCCTGCATCTCGGTGACGGCCGCGATCGAGACCTGGCGCGACTGGTCGATTGCCGCGCGAGAGGCCTGCTCGAGGTCCTTGAGCGACTTGTTGACGGCACCCGTCGCCATCTCGCTCGCCGAGTTGATGGTGCGCGCCACTTCGGAGCCGTTGCCCATCATGGTCTGCGAGAACGCATGGCCGCGCGTCTCGATCGACTTCAGCGCGTCGGACGTGACGCGGTCGATGTCGAGCGTGAGCTGGCTGGTCTTGGAGCCGATCGCGTCCACGAGCGAGCCGCGCTTGGCGTCGATCATGTTGGCGAGACGGTCGGACTGCTGCTGCACGTAGGTGACGATCTCGTCGGTCTTGCCGGTCATGGCCTGGCCGAAGCTGCTGCTGGCGGCGAGCACCGAGCGCTCGACATCGGCCGAGCTCGACTTGACCCGCGAGCTCGCCTCGTTGGAGGCGTTGATCAACGCGTTCTGGGCGTTGAGCGCGCTGGTCTGGATGTCGTTGGTCGCGTTCGCGGTGGCCGTGCTCAGCGTACGCTCGATCTCGCTCGAGATCGTGCGGATCTGGCTTGCGGCATCCGCCGAGGTCGAGGTCAGCGAGGTCTGCGCCTCACGCGCGCTGTTGAGGATGGTCGAGGCGGTGTCGGCGCCGACCGAGGTCAGCGTGCGCTCGATGTCGATGGTCAGCGACTTGATCTGGCCTGCTGCGTCCGTCGAGGCGGAGATCAGCGTGCCCTGGGCTTCGCGTACGCCGCTGGTGAGCGCCTCGATGGTGGCGCCGCCGGCGGTCGCCAGCGCGCGCTGCATCTCGGCCGCCAGCGAACGGACCTGGCCGGTCTGTTCGGCGGAGACCGCCAGCAGGGTGCTCTGGGCGTCGCGGGCGCTGGTCGTGATCGTCTCGGCGGTCGACTGGCCGACCTGCGAAAGCGAGCGATGCACTTCGGCGGCGAGGGACTTGACCTGGCTCGCCGCGTCCGAGGACGCGTTGACGAGCGTGCTCTGGGCTTCGCGGGCGCCGGTCATGATGGTCTCTGCCGTCGCGGTGCCGGCCATGGAGAGCGAGCGCTGCACGTCCGAGGACAGCGCCTTGATCTGGTTGGCGGTCTCGCTCGAGGCCGCAATCAACGCACTCTGCGCATCGCGGGCGCCGGCGGTGATCGATTCCGCCGTGGTGGTGCCGGCCATCGACAGCGAGCGCTGCACGTCGGCGGTGAGGGTCTTGACGTGGTTGGCCGCGTCCGAGGACGCCGTGACGAGCGTGGTCTGCACCTCGCGGGCACCGGCCAGGATCGAGGCGGCGGTTGCCGAGCCTGCCGACGACAGCGTGCGTTCGACGTCGGCCGCGAGCCCCTTGATCTGGTTGGAGGCATCGCCCGACGCGGCGACCAGCGTCGACTGCGCTTCGCGGGCGCTGGTCAGGATCGAGTTCGCGGCACCGGTGCCGACCGCGGTCAGCGCGCGCTCGACCTCGGCGGAGGTCATCTTGAGCTGGGCGTTGACGTCGGAGGAGACCGTCATCAGCGACTGCTGCGCGGTGCGCGCACCGGTCTGGATGGTCTCGCTGGTGTTGACCACGAGGTTGGTGAGCGAGCGCTCGGCGTCCTCGACATGCGAGCGGATCGCGGTCGAGATCATTTCGGCGCGGGACATCATGTCCTCGCTGGCCTGGCGTCCGCTGCTCTCGATGCGGCCGGCAACCGCCTCGACGCGCGAGCCGAGCAGGTCCTCGAACTGCGCCACGCGCACGTCGATGTCGCTGGCGACCGAGCCGACCTTGGTCTCGATGGCCTGCTGGATGTCCTGGAAGCGCGCCGTGACCGTGTCGGTCAGGTGCATGCTGCGGCCGTCGATGATCTCGGTGACGCCGGTGATGCGGCGGTCGACCGCCTCGATCGCCTGCGCGGTGCCGTCGGTGAGCGTCGAGGTCAGGAGGGTGAGGCGGGTGTCGATCGACTGCACGGCCTGCGAGGCGCCGTTCGTCACCGCGGTGGTCAGATAGGTGAGGCGCGTGTCGATGGATTCGAGCGCCTGCGACGCGCCGCCGGTGAGGGTGGTCGTCAGATGCGTGAGGCGCGTGTCGATAGACTGGATGGTCTGCGACGCGCCATCGGTCAGCGACGTCGTGAGATGGGTGAGGCGGGAGTCGATCGACTGGATCGCCTGCGCGGCACCGTCGGTCAGCGACGAGGCGAGGGTGTTGAGCCGTCCGTCGATGGTCTCGGTGACCGACTTCGCACGGGTATCGAACGACTGTTCGAGCGCGGCAACGCGGCCGACGAGCTGCTCGTCGAAGGTCTTGATGTGACCGTCGATCGTCGAGTCGAGGCCCGAGATCTTGCCGTTCAGCGAGGCATCGAGGTTGCTGACACGTTCGCCGATCGTGGTCTCGAACTGGACCAGGCGCTGGTCGAGCACCGCCGTGATCGCGCCGCCGTTGGAGGTGAAGCGGGTGTCGAAATTGTCGACATAGGTCTTCAGCGATTCATGGATGTCCTGCGTGCGCTGGCCCATCCGGTCGACGATCTCGCCGCCGAAAGTCTTCACGGTGCGGTCGAACTCGGAGATGTGGCGGGTGATCAGCGCGCCCAGCGTGCCGGAGTCGCGGGCGAATTTCTCGACCAGCTCGGTGCCCTGGTTCTTCACCAGCTCGTCGAAGGCGCTCATCTGCAGCGACAGCGAGTCGTGCGCGGTCTCGGTCTGGCTGACGACCTTGGCGACCAGCGTGTTGACAGTGGCGTCGAGCGCTTCGCTCGCCTTGTCGCCGGAGGTCATGATCTGGCCGGCGAGGCGGTTGCCGGCGTCGTCGATCTTGGCGGAGAGGTCGTTGGAGCGCAGCTCGAGCTCGAGCAGCAGCGAGTCCGACGAATTCTTCAGGCTGTCGTGCACCTGCTCGGTGCGCTCGGAAATGCCGTCGACGATCGCGGCGGAGCGCTGCTCGAACTCGCCGGTGATGCGGTCAATGCGCTCGTTGAGCATTTCGTGGACGCGGTCGGCGAGATCGACGAACTCGTCGTGAACGTGGCCGGTCTTGAAATTGAGGCTGGTGGTCAGCCGCTCGCTGGCATCGAGCACGGCGCGCGTGGTCTCGTTGCTGGCCTCCTCGAGGCGGTCGAGCAGGTCGCCGCCGCGCTCGCCGAGCGCGAGGATCATGTTGTCGCCGGCGTTGCTGAGCGCACCGGTGATGTGGGCGCCGCGCTCTTCGAGCGCGCCGGTGATGGACTTGGCGACCTCGTCCACGCGCGAGGCGATCGCGTCCGAGATCAGCGCGATGTCATGGCGCAAATCGATCTGCACGCCGGAGATGGCGCTGCGGACCTGCTCGGCCTGGCCGACCAGATTGTCGCGCTGATGCGCGATGTCCTGGAGCAGGGCGCGGATGCGCACTTCGTTGTCGGAATAGGCGCGTTCGAGCGCCGCGACCTCGTTAGCGACCAGCGTCTCGAGCTCGCCGGCGCGCGCGATGGCGCGCTCGATGCCGTCGCCCATTGCCGCAACCTCGCGGCGGATGGCCTGGCCGACGGTCACCATGGAATCCGAAGCCGAGCCTTCCGGCTCGGAGAAGCGGATCGCAACCTGGGCCATTGCTTGCGCGACCGAGCTCATTTGCTGGCCGCGCCAGACGAGGCTCGCCAGGAAGAAGAACAGCATGATCGGCGCGAAGAACATCGTGACGAGGCCGGCAATGGCCAACACACCGCCGCTCTGGCCCATCGCCGCCTGGATCGAAGGCAGGAAACCGACCGTCAGCGCGGCGCAGGCCGCCAGCCAGATGACGGTGAAGATTGTCGCGCCGGTGTAGATGTTGCGGGTCGGGCGTCCCGTCTGCAACGTCTGCAAGAGCTGGCCGATGGTCGCACGGTCGTCATTGGCGGCGCGGCGCGAGGAGCGCGGCTCCTCGATCTGGTCGAACATCGCGCGTTCGTTCGCGGCAGGGCGCGGATCGAAGCTCGGTTCGTCGAACATCGGGGGAGCCGGTGGCGCGACCGGGGGCGACGTTTCGCTGCGCATCGAGGCGTTGCGGCTGGTGTCCGCAGCCGTGTCGCTGATGTTCAGGGCTTCCTGGATTGCAGAAAGCGCATCTTCTGTGGGGTCTTTGACCTTTTTCGGAGTGTTTGCCATGTTCAGTCCGAGCCCTCGTTACTTGTACGCGTCCCCCCGCGAGCCCTGCGCGCTACGCAAGCCCACAGTCCGGATCATGCCGCTTGCGCGGATCTCCGAGCCATCCCCACCCGGACGGCTTGTCCGCCAATTTCTCCAACATCCTATTGGCAGAGCGTCGCGAATGAAATGCCCGCGATTAAGACATTCTTAATCATCGTTAACAGGATCGTGCCGTAAGGCCTTAGCAATAAATGCAATTCTCCACCGGACTCGCCGGATTGCGGCAACTTTTCGTCAATAAACCGGCAGATTTGCGCCAAACGGCCGGAACATTTCGTTAACCATTTCCGTGCTTGGGTGGAGGGAACTTGACCGCCGGACCGGCGGACATCGCGCGATGCCGGGGCCTGCGCCATGACTCCTGAACTGCAACGGATGGACTGGATGCCCTCGCCCCCGCTTGCACCCATCGATAGCCCGCTCGACCTCGATCATCTCTCCCGCATGACGCTCGGTGATTCCGAGCTGGAACAGGAAGTGCTGGCGATGTTTGCCGAGCAGGCGGTGCGCCTGATGGCGGCGATGGCCGCGCTCCCGGCCGAGGCCGGCGCACTCGCCCACAAGCTCAAGGGCTCGGCGCGCGGGATCGGCGCCTTTGCGGTGGCAGATGCCGCAGCCAGCCTGGAGACCGCGATTCAGACCGGCCAGGGCCGGCCTCACGCCTTCGCCGCGCTGAAAGAGGCGGTGACCGAGGCGCGCGTCGCCATCGAGGCAATCCTCAACCCTTAGGGCGACAGCACCAGACCCGTGCTCTAGTCTTTGTTTTGACGGGTTTTCTTCCCGCGCAACGGTATTCGCGACTGAATCAAAACGCTATGGCGCCGGGCTGACCGACCCGTTATAGGACAGCCCGGACCCTCCTTCATTCCCTAGATCGCGGCAGCACGAGCACACATGGCCAAAATTCACTTTGTCGATCACAAGGGCGAAACCCGTACGGTGGACGTCGAGAACGGCGCGACTGTGATGGAAGCCGCCATCCGCAACAGCATTCCCGGCATCGAGGCCGAATGCGGCGGCGCCTGCGCCTGCGCCACCTGTCATGTCTATGTCGACGAAGCGTGGCGCGAGAAGGTCGGCAGCCCGACGCCGATGGAAGAGGACATGCTCGACTTCGGCTTCGACGTGCGCCCGAACTCGCGCCTGTCCTGCCAGATCAAGGTCTCCGACGATCTCGACGGCCTGGTGGTGGCGACGCCGGAACGGCAGGCCTAAATCTCTTAGCTCTCATGTGCTGGGCGGCGCGACCTCGATGCCGCGTTTGTGCCAGGGCCTGAGCTTCTCGAGCACTTCCGCGATCAGCGGCGTTGGTCGGCGCGACGCTTCGTCGATCATCACGGCGACCGATGTCGCCGATGCAATGCACTTCCCTTCCGAAAACACCACCTGCTCGAACGTCACCGACGTTCGTCCCAGCTTCGCGACGCCGAGGCCGAGCTCGATCGTGTTCGGCCAGTGCAGCTCCGCGCGAAAATGGATGTCGAGCCGCACCATGATCCAGGCAAGTCCGGGCGGCGTCAGGCCGTATTCCGGGAGCTTCATCAGCGTGACACGGCCGGTTTCGAAATAGGTGGCGTAGACCGCATTGTTGACGTGCTGGTTGGGGTCGAGATCGCCGAAGCGGACATTGTCGCTGAGGCGAAAAGGGTAGTCCTCCAGGCGCGGCGTCGTATCGAGGCGGCTTGGTGCGTTCACCGATTGATCTCCGTGATATCGTTGCCCGTTACAGCCCAGTTATCCTGACCCGGCAAGTGGGCGCGGCTGCGGGGCGCTCCCGCTTTTATGCCTTCCCTGATCCATCCCCGTTGGCTAGACAGGCAGGGTCACCTCGGCCCACAGGGCGCCGTCCACCAAACGACCGACAAAGAGACGACATGAGCGACGCGATCAAAACCGATGTGCTGATTATTGGCGCCGGCCCCTGCGGTCTGTTCGCCGCCTTCGAGCTGGGCCTTCTCGACATGAAGACGCATTTCGTCGACATCCTCGACAAGGTCGGCGGCCAATGCGCAGAGCTCTATCCGGAAAAGCCGATCTACGACATTCCCGGCATTCCGCAGGTTTCGGGGCAGGGCCTCACCGACGCGCTGATGGAGCAGATCAAGCCGTTCCATCCGACCTTCCATCTCGGCGAGATGATCGAGACCGTGGAGAAGATCGGCGATCCCCTGTTCCGCTGCACCACGGACGCCGGCAAGGTGTTCGAATGCAAGGTGCTGGTGATCGCGGCCGGCGGCGGCTCGTTCCAGCCCAAGCGTCCACCGGTGCCGGGGATCGAAGCCTATGAAGGAAGCTCGGTGCACTACGCCGTGCGCAAGATGGAGACGTTCCGCGACAGGAACGTGCTGATCGTAGGCGGCGGCGATTCCGCGCTCGACTGGACGCTCAATCTGCATCCGATCGCCAAGCGCATCACGCTCTTGCACCGTCGCGACGATTTTCGCGCCGCCCCCCACAGCGTCGAGCAGATGCGCGCGCTGGTCGCGGCCGGCAAGATGGATCTGCGGCTCGGCCAGGTCACCGCGCTGTCAGGCAACGAGGGCAAGCTGAGCGGCGCCACCGTCAAGGGCAACGACAACAGCGTGAGCGAAATCACCTGCGATACCATGCTGCCATTCTTCGGCTTGACCATGAAGCTCGGTCCGGTCGCGAACTGGGGCATCGCGCTGGAGAACAATCTGGTGCCGGTCGAGACGTCCGCGTTCGAGACCAACGTGCCGGGCATTTTCGCGATCGGCGACATCAACACCTATCCCGGCAAGATCAAGCTGATCCTGTGCGGCTTCCACGAGGGCGCGCTGATGTCGCAAAAAGCCCATCGCTACGTCTATCCGGAGAAGCGGCTCGTGTTCCAGTACACGACCTCGTCCTCCAGCCTGCAAAAGAAGCTCGGCGTCAACTGACGGCAGCGGGCGATGCCCCATGTTTCTGGTGCTGGAACAGTTCGCGAAATCGCCGTAGTCTGCGGCCATTGCGGTAGGTGGCTTAGCAAGGCGATTGGCTCAGCAAGGTGATGATAATGCGGACTCTCTTTTCCAGCTTTCGGCTGTTCTCCCTCCTCGCGCTCGCGATGTCGCTCGGTGCGGTGAGCCCGGTTGTGGCGCAAGTGCAGCAGCCGACCGCCGCTGGCCTCTGGCAGAAGGTCGAAGACGGCAAGACGGTGGGATGGTTCCTCTTCATCGACCACAACGGCATCTTCGAAGGCGTCATCGCAAAAACCTTCCCGCGGCCCGGCGACGACCCGAACGAGATCTGCGCGAAATGCACGGACGATCGCAAGAACGCGCCGGTGCTCGGGCTTTCCTTCATCCGCGACATGAAGCGCGACGGCTTGAAGTATGACGGCGGCAACGTGGTCAATCCGCGCGACGGCAACATCTGGAAGGCCAAGATGACAGTCAGTCCGGATGGGCAGACGCTGACGATGCGCGGTTTCCTCGGCATTTCCCTGTTCGGCAAGGACGAGACCTGGACGCGTCTTCCCGACGCCAACATCGCGCAGGTCGATCCCGCCATCGTCGCGAAATATCTCCCGGCGCAAGCAACCGCCGCGACCAAGCCCGTGCCCGCGCCCGCGGCGAAGAAGGGCGGCGCGATGATGGCGCCGGCGCCGAAGCAGTAGGGTCTACGTCGCGCGCTATGGCGCCCGAACTTCCGTAGCTCCACACATTGCCGTCATTGCCCGCCAAGGCGGGGACTCCAGTACGCCGCAGCCTCTCCGCGTTGTTGCGCGGTGTCCGTGGCCCCTGTGCAATCGCGCATGCGGCCGGCTGAGGCAGCGGAGATCTTGGCGCGCGCGTAGCGGTCATACCCGTCGAAAGACGAACGGGTGCCGGACGCGCGCCAGTAGTTCCCCGGAATGCGCGGTGGCGCCGGATTTGCATAGCTATCCGCAAAGCTGTTGGGGGAATGAGTCGCCGTCCTTGACGCCCTTCGCCGAGTCGCGGAAGGCGGACGGCAACTATCGCCCCGCGGCGATGACCTCGATCCGCGGAGACGACATGAGACGTGCAATACCGCGTGCCGCCATGCTGCTGGTCCTGACGGTGCTGCTGACCGCCCCGACGATGGCGCGTGACGACGGCCGCTACGCCAACTCGCCGTTAAAGCCCTGGTTCGAGAGCCTGCGCAGCGAATACGGCCAATGCTGCTCGGATGCCGACGGCTATGTGGTCGCCGATGTCGACTGGGAATCCGACAAAGGCCGCTATCGTGTGCATCTCGAGGGCGAATGGGTGGTCGTGCCCGACGGCGCCGTCATCACCGAGCCGAACAAGATCGGCCGCACCATGGTGTGGAAGCACTACATCGACGGCCATCCGCGTGTTCGCTGCTTCATGCCGGGCAGCATGACGTAGACTGAGGCGTCATCCCGGCGATGTGTAGCGGCGAAACGAGACTCTCGCACCAACGCATCCGCGCGGCGAGGCAGTGTCCGCCCGCAGCGGTCAGGTCACCGGCGCCGGATTGAACAGCGTCAAATCGTTGTGGATGCCCCAGCGATCCGACCAGGGTTGCGTGCGGCCGCTGGCGACGTCGAGGATCAGGCGGAACAGGTCCCAGCCGGTTTCCTCGATGGTCTTCTCGCCGGTCGCGATGCCTCCCGCATCGAAATCGATCAGGTCCTTCCAGCGCCGCGCGAGCTCGCTGCGGGTCGCGACCTTGATCACGGGCGCAGCCGCAAGGCCATAGGGCGTACCACGGCCGGTGGTGAACACCTGCAGCGTCATGCCGGAGGCGAGCTGGAGCGTGCCGCAGATGAAGTCGGACGCCGGCGTTGCCGCAAACAGCATGCCCTTCTGCGTCGCCTTCTCGCCGGGCGAGAGCACGCCGGTGATCGCGCTTGATCCGGACTTGACGATCGAGCCGAGCGACTTCTCGACGATATTCGCGAGGCCGCCCTTCTTGTTGCCGGGCGTGGTGTTGGCGCTGCGGTCGGCGCCGCCGCGGGCCAGATAGGAATCGTACCAGGCCATCTCGCGGACCAGCGCGCGGCCAACGTCCTCGTTGATGGCGCGTCGCGTGAGCAACTGGATCGCGTCGCGCACTTCGGTGACTTCCGAGAACATCACGGTGGCGCCGGCGCGCACCAGCAGGTCGGCGGCGAAGCCGACGGCGGGATTCGCGGTGACGCCGGAGAAGGCGTCGCTGCCACCGCATTGCAGGCCGATGACGAGATCGGCGGCCGGGCAGGTCTCGCGGGTGCGCTTGTTGAGGATCTTCAGGCGGGCCTCGGCCTGGGTCATGATGGCGTCGACGATGGCGCCAAAGCCGTCGAAGGCTTCGTCCTGCATGCGCACGATGGCATTGCTGACGCCTTCCGGCACCAGACGCTCGGGCGCGAGCTTTTCGCATCCCAAGCTGATAACCAGGATCTCGCCGCCGAAATTCGGGTTCTGCGCGATGTTTTGCAGCGTGCGGATCGGAATCACGGCGTCGGGCGCGTTGATGGCGACGCCACAGCCATAGGCGTGCGTCAGCGGCACGACGTCGTCGACATTCGGGTATTTCGGCAGCAGCTCGGCGCGGATGCGCTTCACCGCATATTCCATCGTGCCCTTGACGCATTGCACGGAGGAGGAGATGCCGAGGATGTTCTTGGTGCCGACCGAGCCGTCGGAATTGCGAAAGCCCTCGAAGGTAAAACCTTCGAGCGGCGGCAGCGGCGCGGGTACGGCGGTGGAGATCTCGAGCTTGTCGAGGGCAGGGGCCTCCGGCATGCGGATGCGCGCTTCGTCCACCCATTCGCCGGCCAGGATCGGCGCGAGCGCATGGCCGATCACCTCGCCGTAGCGGATGATCGGGGCGTCCTGCGGGATGTCGACCAGCGCCGTCTTGTGTCCTTGCGGCACGAAGGCGCGCAGCGTCAGCCCGCTGGCGAAGCGGGAGCCGGCGGGAAGCCCGAAATCATTGACCACGATCGCGACGTTGTCGCGCTCGTTGAGCTTGATGTAGCGAGGCTGTTCTTTCGCTGCGACTGACTGGTCCATCTGCGCTTGCCTCCGAAGCCGTAGGGTGGGCAAAGGCGCAAGGCGCCGTGCCCACCATCTTCACACCGAACGTAAGCGGTGGGCACGCTTTGCTTTGCCCACCCTACGATATCTTGCCCGTGGTTAGCCGGGATAGGTATAGGCGGTCTTCACCGTCGTGTAGAACTCGCGGGCATAGGAGCCCTGTTCGCGGGCGCCGTAGCTCGAACCCTTCCGGCCGCCGAACGGCACGTGATAGTCGACGCCGGCGGTCGGCAGATTGACCATCACCATGCCGGACTCGCTGTTGCGCTTGTAATGCGAGGCGTATTTCAGGCTGGTGGTGCAGATGCCGGAGGCGAGGCCGAACTCGGTGTCGTTGGAGATCGCCAGCGCCTCCTCGTAGTTCTTGGCGCGAATGACGGTTGCGACCGGCCCGAAGATTTCTTCGCGCGCGATCCGCATGTTGTTGTTGGCCTCGGTGAACAGCGCCGGCTGCAGGTAGTGGCCGGGCGTTTCGCGCTTGAGCAGCTCGCCGCCCCAGGCGAGCTTGGCACCCTCGTCCTGGCCGATCTTGATGTAGCGCAGGTCCTGGTCGAGCTGGCTCTGGTCGACCACGGGGCCGATATGCACGCCGGCCTTGAGCGCGTCGTCGACCGTGAGGCCTTTCAGGCGCTCGGTCATCGCCGCAACGAAGCGGTCATGGATGCCTTCGGTGACGATCAGGCGCGAGGAGGCGGTGCAGCGCTGGCCGGTGGAGAAATAGGCGCCGTTGACGGCGACTTCGACGGCGGTCTTGAGATCGGCGTCGTCGAGCACCACCAGCGGGTTCTTGCCGCCCATCTCGAGCTGGAATTTCTTCATGTTGCTCGAGGTCACGCAGGCCTGCGCGATCTTGCGGCCGGTCTGCACCGAGCCGGTGAAGGTGATCGCGGCGACGTCGGGATGCTCGATCAGGGTCTGGCCGACCACGGAGCCCGAGCCGACCACGAGGTTGAACACGCCGGACGGGATGCCGGAGCGGGTGATGATCTCGGACAGCGCATGCGCCGAGCCCGGCACCAGCTCGGCAGGCTTGAACACCACGGTGTTGCCATAGCAGAGCGCCGGGGCGATCTTCCAGGCGGGGATCGCGATCGGGAAATTCCAGGGCGTGATCATGCCGACGACGCCCATCGGCTCACGGGTGAGTTCGACGTCGATGCCGGGACGGACGGAAGCACCCTTCTCGCCGATCATGCGCAGCGCCTCGCCGGCGAAGAACGCAAAAATCTGGCCGGCGCGGGCGACCTCGCCGATGCCTTCCGGCAGGGTCTTGCCTTCCTCGCGAGCGAGCAGGCGGCCGAGCTCTTCCTTGCGGGCAATGATCTCGAGCGAAATCTTGTTCAGCGCGTCGTAGCGCGCCTGCGGCGTCGACTGCGCCCAGGCGGGGAAGGCGGCCTTGGCGGCTGCGATGGCCTTCTCGGTCTGCGCCTTGTCGGCCTTGGCGTATTCGCCGACGACGTCGTTGGTGTTGGAGGGGTTGATGTTCTTGGTGACGGCGGAGCCATCGACCCATTCGCCGCCGATGAAGTTCTTCAGGATCGCAGTCATGTTTTCCTCCAGAGTTTTTAACGAACCAGGCAGGGACGCTTGTCGTCGAAGGTCCAGCCGGGGATCAGGTCCTGCATGGCAATAGCGTCATCGCGGGCGCCGAGTCCATGCTGCTTGTAGAGGTCATGCGCGGCGTCGATGGCGGCCCTGTCGATTTCGATACCCAGGCCCGGCCTATCAGGCACGGCGATCTTGCCGCCCTTGATCTGGAGTGGCTCCTTGGTCAGGGCCTGGCCATCCTGCCAGATCCAGTGCGTGTCGATCGCGGTGACCTTGCCGGGGGCGGCGGCGCCGACATGGGTGAACATGGCGAGCGAGATGTCGAAATGGTTGTTGGAGTGCGAACCCCAGGTCAGGCCGTTGTCGCGGCAGGTCTGGGCCACGCGCACCGAGCCCTGCATGGTCCAGAAATGGGGATCGGCCAGCGGAATGTCCACCGCGCCGAGGTGCAGCGCATGGGACAATTGCCGCCAATCGGTCGCGATCATGTTGGTCGCGGTCGGCAGGCCCGTTGCACGGCGGAACTCGGCCATGATCTCACGGCCGGAGAAGCCGCCTTCGGCGCCGCAGGGATCCTCGGCATAGGCGAGGATCCCGTGCATGTCCTTGCAGAGGCTGACAGCCTCGTCGAGCGACCATGCGCCGTTCGGATCCAGGGTCACGCGCGCATTCGGAAAGCGCCTGGCGATCGCGGTGACGGCCTCGATCTCCTGCTCGCCGCGCAGCACGCCGCCCTTGAGCTTGAAATCGGCGAAGCCGTAATGGTCGTGGGTCGCTTCCGCGAGCCGCACCACGGTTTCCGGCGTCATCGCCTGCTGATGGCGGAGGTTGAACCATTCGGGCTTGCCGGTCTCGCCGGTGACGTAGTCGAGCTTGCTTTTGCGCCGGTCGCCGACGAAGAAGAGATAGCCCAGTGTCTCGACGCTGTTGCGCTGCTGGCCCTCGCCGAGCAGGGCTGCGACGGGCAGGTTGAGATGCTGGCCGAGCAGATCGAGCAACGCCGATTCCACAGCCGTGACGGCATGAATCATGACGCGGAGATCGAAAGTCTGCTTGCCGCGGCCGCCGGCATCGCGATCGGCGAATGCGGTCCTGATATCGGCGAGGATGTTGTTCATCGCACCGACGGTCTTGCCGATCACGAGATCACGGGCGTCCTGCAGCGTCTGCCAGATCTTCTGCCCGCCAGGCACCTCGCCGACGCCGGTGTGACCGGCATTGTCGGTGAGGATGACGATGTTGCGGGTGAAGAACGGCGCATGCGCGCCGCTCAGATTGAGGAGCATGCTGTCACGGCCTGCGACCGGGATCACCTGCATCGCGGTGACGACCGGTGCGCCAGTGATCTCGGTCTTGGCCATCGCAGGCTCCTCCCTGTGTCGTCTGTTATTCTGCAGCCTGTTGTGACGATCGGATGGCGGGCAGATTCTTCACCAGCGCCGTGACTTCCGCGATCTCCTGCTCGGTGAGGTCGGTCAGCGGCGGGCGAACCGGGCCGGAATCACGGCCGATCACCTTCATGCCGGCCTTGATGATCGAGACCGCATAGCCCTTCTTGCGGTTGCGGATCGCGATCAGCGGCAGGATGAAGTCCTTCAGCCCGGCGTGGATCGTCGCGTGATCGCGCTTGCGCACGGCGGCGTAGAAATTGGTGGCGAATTCCGGAACGAAGTTGAACACGGCCGAGGAATAGGTGGTCACGCCCATGTCGAGATAGGGCAGCGCGAAGGTCTCCGCGGTCGGCAGGCCGCCGATATAGGTCAGGCGGTCGCCGAGCTTGGTGTAGACGCGGGTCATCAGCTCGATGTCGCCGATGCCGTCCTTGTAGCCGACGAGGTTCGGGCAGCGTTCCGCGAGGCGGGCGAGCGTATCGGGCTGGAGGATGGCGTTGTCGCGGTTGTAGACGATGACGCCGATCTTCACGGAGGCGCAGATCGCTTCCACGTGGGCAGCGAGGCCGTCCTGCTCGGCATGGGTGAGATAGGGCGGCAGCAGCAGCAGGCCGTCGGCGCCGGCCTTCTCCGCGCCGATCGCGATCTCGCGCGCGGTGGCGGTGCCGTAGCCGGTGCCTGCGAGCACGGGCACGCGGCCCTTGGTCTCGTCCACGGCGATCTTGACCACCTGCGGAACCTCGGCCGCCGTCAGCGAGAAGAACTCGCCGGTGCCGCCGGCGGCGAACAGTCCCGCGACGTCATAGCCGCAGAGCCAGTCCATGTTGGCGCGGTATGTCGTCTCGTCGAAGGAGTAATCCGCCTTGAACGGCGTGACGGGGAAAGACAGGAGGCCGGATCCGATCTTCTGGGCCATTTCCTGCGGGGTCATCTTGCTCATGGGCGCTGCTCCCTGGTCTCGTGTTGTGGAGGACGCAAACGCTGCGCGTCCATGCGCCGTGGTTTAGGAGACCGTTCGATGCGGGTCCAAGCCAAAGCCTATATCGACCGATGCGAAATCAGCATCAATCTTCCATCACCTCCGCCGAGGACAATTCGCTCGCGATTTTGACGAGGGCCGACAGCAGCGGGTTCTCGTCGTCGCGGCGCCAGACCATGAACAGCTCGACCGGGACGCGGGTGCGCAGCTTCAGCGGCCGCAGGCGGACGTCCGCGATTTTCAGGCTCGCCGCCGCCGCCGGCACGATGGCAAGGCCAAGGCCGGCGCGCACCATGGCGAGGATCGAGTGGATCTGGCTCAGGTGCTGGACATAGCGCGGCAGGATGTCGGCGCGGGTGAACAGCGCCACCAGTACGTCGTGAAAGTAGCGGCTCTCATAAGGCGAATACATCACGAAGGGCTGGTTGTCGAAATCCTTGATCGTGATGGTCTCGGCATTCGCCAGCGGATGTTTTTTCGGGATCGCGGCGAGCAGGGGCTCGGCGACGACGCGGCGGCTGGCGATTTCGGGGCGCGCGATCGGGGGCCTGAGCAGGCCGGCATCGATCTGGCCCGAGGTCAGCGCCTCGAACTGGTCGCCCGACACCATCTCCTTCAGTGAGAAGTCCACCTCGGGCAGCTTGGCGCGGCAGGCGGCGACGAGCTCGGGGAGGAAGCCGTAGGCGGCGGCCGCGGTGAAGCCGATCTTCAGCGAGCCGGACTTGCCGAGCGCGATACGGCGTGCCACCTGCGAGGCGCTTTCCGCAAGCTTCAGGATGCGCCGCGCTTCCGGCAGGAAGCTGCGCCCGGCCGGCGTCAGGCGTACCGAACGGCTGGTACGCTCCAGCAGCGGCGCATCGATGATGTGCTCGAGCACCTGGATTTGCCGAGAGAGCGGCGGCTGGGTCATGTTCAGCCGCGCGGCGGCGCGGCCGAAGTGCAATTCCTCCGCCACCGTGACGAAACAGCGGAGCTGGTTGAGGTCGAACATCGATACATGCCTTAGATGGATAAGGCGTTTCCCCGGCGCTTCTAGCATCGATTACTCCCAAAACAAAGACGGCGGCCGTGAAGCCGCCGTTAAGTTGCCTGGTCAAGCTCCCATGGGAGCCCTCAGGAGGAACGTTTGAGCACCACGCGCTCGATCTTGCCGACGACCACGAGATAGGCGAATGCGGCCACCAGCGCATTGGCGCCGACGAATATCAGCGCCCCGTTGAACGAGCCGGTCGCGGCCAGGATGTAGCCGATCACGATCGGGGTGCTGATCGAGGAGAGATTGCCGAAGGTGTTGAACAGGCCGCCCGAGACGCCGCCGGCTTCCTTCGGCGAGGTGTCGGAGACGACAGCCCAGCCGAGCGCGCCGATGCCCTTGCCGAAGAAGGCGAGCGCCATGAAGCCGACCACCAGCGCCTGGCCGTCGACATAGTTGCAGGCGATGATCGACATCGACAGCAGCATGCCGCCGACGATCGGGATTTTGCGCGCCATGGTCAGCGAGCCGGTCTTGCGCAGGATCGCGTCGGAGATGACGCCGCCGAGCACGCCGCCGATGAAGCCGCACAGCGCCGGCAGTGTCGCGACGAAGCCGGCTTGCAGGATCGACAGACCGCGCTCCTTGACGAGGTAGACCGGGAACCAGGTCAGGAAGAAATAGGTCAGCGTGTTGATGCAGTACTGGCCGAGATAGACGCCCAGCATCATGCGGTTGGAGAGCAGCTGGCGGATATGGTCCCACCCGGAGCCGGCCTCGGACGCGCGCTCTTGCTTCAGATCGTCTTTGGGCGCGTCGAGATCGACCAGCGCGCCGCCGTCCTTGATGTAGTCGAACTCGGCCTCGTTGATGCCGGGGTGCTCCTTCGGGCCATAGATCGTCTTGATCCAGACCAGGCCCATGACGATTCCGAGCGCGCCCATCACGAAGAACACGTAGCGCCAGCCGTAGTCGTGCGCGATCCAGCCCATCAAGGGTGCGAAGATCACGGTCGCGAAATACTGCCCGGAATTGAAGAAGGCCGACGCGGTGCCGCGCTCGTTGCTCGGAAACCAGGCCGCGACGATGCGAGCATTGGCAGGGAACGAGGGCGCTTCGGCGATACCGACGAGGAAGCGCAGGCCGAACAGGACGACGATCGCGGTGCCGGCGCTGAAGAAGCCGACCCAGCCCTGCAGCGTCGTGAACAGCGACCAGACGATGATGCTGAAGGCATAGACGAGGCGGGAGCCGTAGCGGTCGAGCAGCCAGCCGCCCGGCACCTGCGCGATCACATAGGACCATCCGAACGCCGAGAAGATGTAGCCCATTGCGACCGGATCGAGATGCAGCTCCTTGGAGAGCGCGGGGCCTGCAATCGACAGCGTGGCGCGGTCGGCATAATTGACGGTCGTGACCAGGAACAACATGGTCACGATGAACAGCCTGACGCGAGACCTTCTCACGTCCGCTGCGGACATCACTGCGCTCATTGCGCGCCTCCTTAGAACTCGAAACGTTTCCCCACTGCGACTCCTAGAGGTGCGCGCGGCAAAGTGTCCAAGTTCAAGGGAGTATCGATCGATGCCGTTTTTGGATTGATGGAACGGCAGGTGGGAGGAACGATTGTGAGAGAGTGCCGAGACGTGAGCCCCAATCTCGTCATTGCGAGCGCAGCGAAGCAATCCAGAATTCC
>NZ_JBVVOT010000044.1:0-46355 GCF_055807455.1 Bradyrhizobium sp. Kon58 | reverse complement strand
ACCTCCCGCAGAACAAAAGCGGAAAGTGTAACCCATGTGTCCGGTACGTTTTGTCACCTATGTCTCGGGCCGCTCAGGCGAAATCCGAGATCTGTGCGTTCCTTCGCCTGACAGGCGACGGTGGCCTCATGCCGCTCCGAATCCGGTTGGCGGATCACGAGGGAACCTGATTCAGCACAAATCAGCTTCGCCTGTGAAACCAAGAACGAGATTCTCCGCTCAGTGGGCGGAGACCCAGGCCCTCGCGTCGCGCTGCGCGGCCGAGATGTCGGCGTCCGACATCTGCCCGGCGACTTCCTGGCGCAGCGTCACGGCGTCCTTGCGGCCCTTGAGCGCGGCGAGGTTGAACCATTTGTGCGCGGCGACGAGATCGACCAGACCGGAACGACCGCTCGCCCAATAGAGGCCGCGCTCGAACAGCACGTCAGACAGCGCGCCTGCGTCGATCGGCGTCGCGGTCTCCAGATCGAAAGTACCCTGAAACATAACGCATCCCCTTTTTTTATGCCGTCTCGTCCCCCGAGCGCGGCTCCCGTCCAATCAACTGTTCAACTCATCCCCGAGGCTTCTTGCCCGTGCCGTTTGCCGGCTTGTTGGAGGTAATTATGGCGGGCAAATTTGAATGGCAGTTTAAGTATCGCGATGAAGCAGACGTAAACGCGCCAGCGCCAGGCGCGCACGATAAATGCAAGAAGTCCCTGTTTTGCAGGCACTTCTGCAATTCGTCAGATTCGGTTTACCTTGGGATTTTGGGAGAACGATAACCATCGCGCGCGGTGACTGGCGTCCGGGCGATGAGACCGCGAATGAGAAGCGGCGCGCGAGCAGCGTGCAATTGCGCCACAGCCTCCCTGCTCGAGCAAGACGCGCCTATGAAGAAACATATGGCTGGGAAGCTCGACTGCGGCCATCGTTTGAGACGCCCGCCTGCGGCGGACCCTCAGGATGAGGGATGAGTATGCGGCAGCATGTCAACGCAGACGGATGCGCTGCCAAGCCTCATCCTGAGGAGGCCGCGAAGCGGGCGTCTCGAAGGACGAAGCGCTCGCTCAGGCGTCGCTGAGACCTCATATGCGAGAGCCCCGACTGCGCAACGGCAGAACGGCCACGCCGCGGTCAGATCAACAATGTCGGGATAAGGGAATGCCGGCAATACCCCGGCCTCATGAGAACGAGGGCGTCGGCGAACACGTCAGGACCAGATTCCACGTTGACCCGAAGGCCACCTGTGAAATTGCGGAGCCCTTACGGAGAACCGCACCGAACGAAGAAAACCCGTTTCTTCTGCCGGACCGGGCTTAGCGAGCGAACCCGCGAAGAGAACGATCCGACCGTTGACCTGATGTCTCGCCGACACCCTCTATCGTCGACCAGAACCTTTTGAGAGGCGCTGATGACGTGCCGGCTCTCTAGGAGCCGGCAACTTCAAAAAGCGAAGTTACTTCTTCTTGGCGACCTTGCGGGTCTTCTTCGCAGTCTTCTTCACTGCGCTCTTCGCCTTCTTCGCCTTCTTTGCCTTCTTAGCTTTCTTGGCCATGTTGCCCTCCGATGTGTGAGATGGCTTAATCGCTGCATGCAGTCGGGGATCGAGTGCACACTCATCCCGAATACACCAACACAACGAAAAAAACAGCGTCTCGCTTAAAGAAGTGTTGACGGCGAAACGCGCCTGCGCTGGCGAACGCGATGCAAACGGACTGCATGAGGTGCGCTCGCGATCGCAGAGAGTGCCGGCGGCATCGACCTTTGCAAAAGATGCGACTGCAGAAAAACACTATGCAGCAAGTATTTTCTTGCACGCGTGCATCGCGCGCGATCGCTGCAATGATGCATCCTGCCGATCACACGAACGCCTCGCGAAGGCGCTTCGCGGACTCTGAGTCGCGACTTTTGGCAACGAAAATATTTTCATGATTAACGGCGCGAGCGCTCGTCGGAGCGTGTGCAAGTCGCCGTTTTGCGCGAATCGCGTGACGGCGATTCGGTCGGCGTATCGCGTTCGATCGGGATGAAGTTCGTCGCCGAGGACGCGCGCGAGCGTCG
This sequence comes from Bradyrhizobium sp. Kon58, assembly GCF_055807455.1. NCBI lineage: Bacteria > Pseudomonadati > Pseudomonadota > Alphaproteobacteria > Hyphomicrobiales > Nitrobacteraceae > Bradyrhizobium > Bradyrhizobium sp. Kon58. Next base: position 44,312 of record NZ_JBVVOT010000044.1, on the reverse strand, counting down.
CATCGCGAACCGAAAGCGAGGTGACGACGCCTGTCCGTCACCTCGTTCGAACGTGCGAGATCAGATGCCGAGCTTGGACTTGAGCAGCTCGTTGACGCTCTGCGGGTTGGCCTTGCCGCCGGATGCCTTCATCACCTGGCCGACGAACCAGCCGAGCGACTGCGGCTTGTCCTTGACCTGCGCCGCCTTGTCGGGATTGGCCGCGATGATGTCGTCGACAACCTTTTCGATCGCCGAAAGATCCGTGACCTGCTTCATGCCGCGGCTTTCGACCAGCGCGCGGGGATCGCCGCCCTCCTGCCAGACGATCTCGAACAGATCCTTGGCGATCTTGCCGGAGATCGTGCCCTCGCCGATCAGGTCGATGATGCCTGAGAGCTGTGCGGCATCGACCGGAGAGTCCGTAATATCCCGGCCTTCCTTGTTGAGACGACCGAACAGCTCGTTGATGACCCAGTTCGCTGCGACCTTGCCGTCGCGCGCGCGGTTGGCGAGCTTCTCCAGCACGGTCTCGTAGAACACCGCGCTCTCGCGCTCGGCGACCAGCACGCTGGCGTCGTAGGCCGACAGGCCGAAATCCGCGACGAAGCGCGTCTTCTTCTGGTCCGGCAGCTCGGGCAGCTCAGCCTTCAGTTGGTCGACGAAACTTTGCGAGAACTCCAGCGGCAGCAGGTCGGGATCGGGGAAGTAGCGATAGTCGTGCGCCTCTTCCTTGGACCGCATCGACCGCGTCTCGCCCTTGTTGGGGTCGTAGAGCCGGGTCTCCTGGTCGATCGCGCCGCCGTCTTCGAGGATTTCGATCTGGCGCCGGGCCTCGTACTCGATCGCCTGGCCGATAAAATTGATCGAGTTCATGTTCTTGATCTCGCAGCGGGTGCCGAGCGGCGCGCCCGGCTTGCGCACGGAGACGTTGACGTCGGCGCGCAAGGATCCCTTCTCCATGTCGCCGTCGCAGGTGCCAAGATAGCGCAGGATCGAGCGCAGCTTGGTCACATAGGCCTTGGCCTGCTCGGCATCGCGGATGTCGGGTTTCGAGACGATCTCCATCAGCGCCACGCCGCAGCGGTTGAGGTCGACATAGGACATGGTCGGCGACTGATCGTGCAGCAACTTGCCTGCGTCCTGTTCCAGATGCAGCCGCTCGATGCCGATCGTGGCCGTCTTGCCGCCGTCCAGTTCGACCACGACCTCGCCCTCGCCCACGATCGGCGACTTGTACTGGCTGATCTGGTAGCCCTGCGGCGAATCCGGATAGAAATAGTTCTTGCGGTCGAACACCGAGCGCAGATTGATCTGCGCGTTCAGCCCGAGCCCGGTCCGGACAGCCTGTCTGACGCATTCCTCGTTGATGACGGGCAGCATGCCCGGCATCGCCGCGTCGACCAGCGAGACATGCGTGTTCGGCTCGCCGCCGAACGCGGTCGAGGCACCGGAGAACAGCTTCGCGTTCGACGTCACCTGAGCGTGGACCTCCAGGCCGATGACCATCTCCCAGTCACCGGTGGCGCCTTTGAGAAGTTTGTGCGTGGCCGTGCTCATGTCTTGCTCCCGAGCAGCGTGGCAGCGATCCGATCCCACTCTGCTTGTAATGAATCCGTTGCCACGGGCTGGCCAGCCTGGCGGTACCAATAGCCGGCATTGCCGAGGTCGCCCTCGACCCGGTGCAGATAGGCGTGCACCCAGGCGGCCTCGCGGCTGCTCTCGTCCTGGACGATTCTGTGCGCCTGGTCCCAGTCACCCTTGGCGGCCCACCACAGTGCAGCGAGCGGCGCGCTGAGATCCGGCGGCGGCGCGGCGCCGTCAAGGCTGGCGATATACGCCGCCACGCTCACCACCATTTCGCCGGCGTGAAGCGGCCGGCGGCCTGCTCGATCACCTCGCCGAGCGAGAACAGCGTCTCCTCGTCGAAGGGACGGCCGATCAACTGCAGGCCGAGCGGCAGGCCCTGCGCGTCCTTGCCGGCGGGCAGGGCGATGCCCGGCAGGCCCGCCATGTTCACGGTCACGGTGAAGATGTCGTTGAGGTACATCTCGACGGGGTCCGCGCCGCCCTTCTCGCCAATGCCGAAGGCCGCCGACGGCGTCGCCGGCGTCAGGATCGCGTCGACGCCCTTGGCGAAGCAATCCTCAAAGTCCTTCTTGATCAGCGTGCGCACCTTCTGCGCGCGCAAATAATAGGCGTCGTAATAGCCGGCCGAGAGCACATAGGTGCCGATCATGACGCGGCGCTTCACCTCGGCGCCAAAACCTTCTGCGCGGGTGTTCTCGTAGAGCTCGTTGATGTTCCGGCCCTGCTCGCGCAGGCCGTAGCGCACGCCGTCGTAGCGCGCGAGGTTGGAGGACGCCTCCGCCGGCGCCACGATGTAATAGGCCGGCAACGCGTATTTGGTGTGCGGCAGTGACACTTCGACGAGTTCGGCGCCGGCTGCTTTCAGCCAGGCCGCGCCCGCTTCCCAAAGCTTTTCGATCTCGGCCGGCATGCCGTCGAGACGGTATTCCTTGGGAATGCCGATCTTCATGCCCTTTACGGACTTGCCGATCGCGGCCTCGTAGTCCGGCACGGCGATGTCGACCGAGGTCGTGTCCTTCGGATCGTGGCCGGCCATCGAGCGCAGCAGCATCGCGGCATCGCGCGTGCTGCGCGCGATCGGACCGGCCTGGTCGAGCGAGGAGGCAAAGGCGACGATGCCCCAGCGCGAGCAGCGGCCATAGGTCGGCTTGATGCCGACGGTCGCGGTGAACGCCGCCGGCTGACGGATCGAACCGCCGGTGTCGGTCGCGGTCGCGCCCATGCAGAGCAGAGCTGCCACGGCGGAGGCCGAGCCGCCGGACGAGCCGCCCGGCACCAGCGTCGTGTTGGAGCCATCACGACGCCAGGGATTTCCGACCGGGCCGAAGCACGAGGTCTCGTTCGACGAGCCCATCGCGAACTCGTCATTGTTGAGCTTGCCCAGCATCACCGCGCCGTCGCGCCAGAGCTGCGAAGTGATGGTGGACTCGTAAGTCGGCACGAAATTGCCGAGGATTTTCGAGCACGCCGTGGTGCGCACGCCCTTGGTCGCGAACAGGTCCTTGATGCCGAGCGGAATGCCGGCGAGCGGCCCCGCATCGCCCTTCCCGATCCTGGCGTCCGCTTCGCGCGCCATCGTCCGCGCCTGGTCCGGCGTCTCCATGACGAAAGCATTGAGCACGCGCGCGGCTTCGATCGCGTTCAGATGCGCGTCGGTCAGCTCGAGGGACGTGAAAGTCTTGGCCGCGAGGCCCTTGCGGGCCTCGGCGAGCGTCAGCGATGTCAAATCGGTCATTTATTGATCGGGCTGCAGAAGAACGGAGACAGGGACTTGTCGTTGGCCGGGTCGTCTTTCTTGGCGGCCGCTTTCGCAGCCGCCTCGATCTCGTCGAGCACGGCATTGACCGCGACGTTGGGATCGGCGGCCTTGCCCTGCCGCTCCATTTTGTCGAGATAGTTCATGTAGGCCTGATAGGCCTTCTCATCGTCGCAAAGCATGCACATCGGACTTCGTCCTGAGACTCTTTTGACGCGTTTTCTTTACGCGAACCGGCTTCCACTTCGCTCGAAAACGCTACGTAAATTACTCAACAACCTTCGGCACCAGGAAGAAGTGACCTTCGGTCGCGGGCGCGTTGGCAACGATGTCGTCGGCGATCTCGCCATCATCGACGACGTCCTGCCGCTTCTTCATCTGCATCGGGGTGACCGAGGTCATGGGCTCCACACCCTCGACATTGACCTCCGAGAGCTGCTCGACAAAGGCGAGCATGGCGTTGAGCTCGCCCTGCAGATGCGGAACCTCGCCCTCGGAAACCGCAATGCGCGCCAGATGCGCGATGCGGCGGACGGTAGCGGCGTCGACGGACATTATATAAGGCCTCTCACGGCAAAACCTATGTGCCGTATAGCAGAGGCCGCTTTTGCGCCGCAACCGGCGCCGGGAGCTATCCGGCCAGCGCCTTCATCCGGGCAAGCGCCGATTTGGCGAGATCCCGGGTCAATTCGGCTGCCGGGACCTCGCGGCCTAGGGCGATGGCCTGCCCGGCCCAGAGATTGGTGAAATCCACCCTGCCCTGCTTTTCGGCCGCGGCCTTGAGCGGTCCCAGCGCCGTTGCGGCGTGGGGAAATGGCGGCGCGTCCGGCGAAATCGGGCCGGCCTCGCGCATCAGGCGGTTCTGGACGCCGCGCGCCGGCCGCCCGGTCATGACATTGGTGATGACGGTGGAATCATCCCGCCCCCCGGCGAGCGCCGCACGGGCCGCCGTACTGACCTTGGATTCCGGACAGCGCAGATAAGCACTCCCGATCTGCACGCCGGCCGCGCCGAGCGCGAAGGCGGCTGCGATACCGCGGCCATCCGCAACGCCGCCGGCCGCAATCACCGGGACCTTCACGGCGTCGACCACCTGCGGCACCAGCGCAAAGGTGCCGGGCTGTTCCGAGATCTTGTCGGTCAGAAACATGCCGCGATGGCCGCCGGCCTCCGCGCCCTGCGCGATCACCGCGTCAGCGCCGTGCTGCTCGAGCCAGATTGCTTCCCTCACCGTGGTCGCCGAGGAGATGACGAGACATCCGGCCGCCTTGACCCGCTTGAGCAGCGCGGCCTCCGGCAGGCCGAAATGGAAGCTGACGATCTCCGGCTTCAGCTCCTCCACGACCTCGCAGAAGCCGGCGTCGAACGGCGCGCGGTTCGCGGCATTGATGGGTGCGGCGGGATCGAGGCCATGCTCATTGTAGTAGCCCGCGAGGCGCTGCTTCCAGCGCGCCTCCGCCTCGGCCGTGAGCTCGACCGGTGTGTGGCAGAAGAAATTCATGTTCACCGGCGCGGAGACGCGCTGCCGGATGATGTTGACCTGCTCGCGTGCCTTCTCCGGCGACAGCATCGCGCTCGGCAGCGAGCCGAGCCCCCCGCCTTGCGCAACGGCAATCACCAGCTCCGCGTCCATCACGCCAGCCATCGGCGCCAGCACGATCGGGAATTCGGTCTTGAAGAGGTCAATCAGTCGACGGTTCGGCCACATGGTTGTTCTCTCGTGTTCGCTCTTCCCCTCTCCCCTTGTGGGAGAGGGTGGATCGCCGCGCAGCGGCGAGACGGGTGAGGGGTTTGTATCCGCGGAGACAGACCCCTCATCCGGCGCGGATTGCATCCGTGCCACCTTCTCCCACAAGGGGAGAAGGAAAAGAAATATTGGAATTACGCCGGCCGGTTAGCAGTTGCTCGGCCTCGGTCGCAATACGTTCGACGATTTCGGCGGCGGACGGAATATCATGGATCAGGCCGACCGCCTCGCCCGCGATCACCGCAGCGATGTCGAAATTCCCGGCTGCCTTCGCAGCCGCATAGTCGGCCCCGACTGCGGCGACATTCTGCATCAGCTCGACCTCGCGGCCGATCCAGCGTCTGGCGTGATCGTTGACTAGGCACCGGCCGGTAAACGGCGCGGGCCAGACATTGTTGCGGGAGAGATCGAAAATGATGCCGCGCACCGTTGCGCCACTATCTGCCGCGCAGATACGCCGCTTGGCCTCTTCCGCACCATCGGCCTCCTGGCTCGCGTAGAAGCGCGTGCCGAGCAGCACGCCGCCCGCACCGAGCATCATCATGGCCGCAAGTCCCCGCCCATCGGCAATACCGCCGGCCGCCACCACCGGCACACGACCCGCGGCAAGATCGACGATTGCCGGCACGAGATCGATCGTGGTGCGCGAGGCGCCGTGACCGCCGGCCTCTGTCCCCTGCGCGATCAGGACATCGGCGCCCGCATCGAGCGCTTGCCGCGCCATCGTCTCGTCCTGCACCTGGCAGATCAGGCGGGCCCCGGCGCATTTGATGCTGGCTGCGAAGGGTGCGGGATCGCCGAACGACAACATGATCGCGGATGGGTTTGCGGCGAGTGCGATGTCGAGAAGTTCGGGCCGCTTGGCGAGGCTCCAAGTTATAAAGCCGATCCCGAACGGCGCTTTCATGCCGGCGAGCTTGGCAATCTCCTGCTGCAGCCAAATCCTCTCGCCGTAGCCGCCGCCCAGGATGCCGAAGCCCCCGGCACGGCTCACCGCCGCCACGAGGCGGCTGCCTGCTACCACGTCCATCGGCGCCAGCAGGATCGGATGCTCAATCTCCAATAGCGTGGTCAGCGACGTCGCGATCGGCATGGCTCCCTCCCTGGTCTGGACAGCGAGACTAGGCGCGAATACCATTCTCTAAAATTGAATTCTAGCGAACGCTGCCATCTCAAAAGAGAAACGATGCCATGGAACTCAGCGACATCCAGACCTTCGCCGCAGTCGCCCGTACCGGGGGCATCACCCGCGCGGCCGAAGAGCTCAACACGGTGCAGTCGAACGTCACCCAGCGCGTGAAGGCGCTGGAGGCGGAGATTGGCACGCCGCTGTTCGAACGCCATAGCCGCGGCATGACCCTGACCGGCGCGGGCAAGCGCCTTTTGCCCTACGCGCAACGGATGTCCGCATTAGCGCGCGAGGCCGTACTCGCGGCTTGCGACGACGGCGAGCCCAAGGGACCGCTCGCGATTGGCTCGATGGAAACGACCGCGGCGGTGCGGCTGCCGCCGCTGCTGGCCGATTTTCATCACCGCTTTCCCGCCGTCCGGCTGAGCCTGCGCACCGCGCCCACCGCCGACCTCGTCGCTTGCGTGCTCGAAGGCACGCTCGACGGCGCCTTCGTCGCAGGTCCGATCGCGCATGCCGATCTCATCGCGACAAGCGCGTTCCGCGAAGAGCTGGTGCTGGTCAGCGCGCGGCGCTGGGCCACACTCGCCGAGCTGCGCGCCGGCACGCCGGAATCCGGTCCGACCGCGCTGGCGTTCCGCACCGGCTGCACCTACCGGCAGCGGCTGGAACAGATCTTTGTCGAGTTCGGCTGGCCCTCAGCCGCACGCTTCGAGCTCGGCACGCTCGACGGCATGATCGGCTGTGTCGCCGCCGACATGGGCGTAACGCTGCTGCCGCGCGCCGTGGTCGAACGCAGTGCGATCAACGGCAGCGTGTCGATGCACGCGCTGAGCCATTCGCACGCGCAGGTCGAGACGCTCTTCATCCAACGTCGTGCCGGACATCAAACCAGTGCGCTGAACGGATTTGCCGCCTGCCTGAAGCAAGACGACGATGTCATCGCGGCCTGAGATGCCAGCGCGTTCCACCGCGCGAAATTCGCTGTCACAAATCTGTCGTACTTGATTTAATCGACGCTGCACTTGGCGAGCACTGCGTTCAGCCGCCGCAGCATGGCACCGCGAAAAGTTTTTGAAGCGCACGGCTTTTCTACGTTAGGATGAGCGACTGGCCAGCGCGAAATCATAACGAAGCCAAACATCGGCAAAAACATCGGGAGGACTATCGATGCGCAATACGCTCGTGTTGTGCTGTGTCGCCGCGTTGTCTGCGACGATCGAAACAGCAAGCGCTCAAGACTGGACCAAATCGAAATGGGGACCGAACGACGAGATTGGTGCGGCCAACTACATGACGCCCGAACTCGTGCTGAAGGCTGCATCTCTGGTGAAGACCGGAAAGACCTACGCACTCGGCATTCCCGTTACACCACAAACGCCCGCCTATCCGCCGCGCGCATTCAAGCTCACCATCGTGCAACCCGGACAGGCCGGCATCCCGGGTTTGGGCCCGAACAAGGCCACCTACAATGACGACATCCTCGACACCTGGGTCGGCATCGGCAGCCAGATCGACGGCCTTGGCCATCTCGGCGTCGAGCACGTCTATTACAACGGCAACAAGCTCGCCGACTTCGCCGACCCGAACGGGTTGAAGAAGCTCGGGATCGAGAAGGTCCCGCCGATCGTGACCCGCGGCGTGCTGCTCGACATGGCGGCCTATTACAACACCGATATCGTGAAGGAAGGCACCGCCTTCAACGTCAAGGAGATCGACGAGGTCGCCAAGAAGCAGGGCGTTGAGATCCGCCAGGGCGACGTCGTCATCTTCCACACCGGCTGGCTCAGCCTGATCGGCAAGGACGACAAGCGCTATTCGGCCGGCGAGCCCGGTCTCGGCGTCGAAGGCGCAAAATACCTGACCAGCAAGGGCGTCGTCGCCATCGGTGCCGACAACTGGGCGCTCGAGGTGCTGCCGTTCGAGTCCAAGAACGTATTCGAGGTGCACCAGATCCTGCTCGCGATGAACGGGACCTACATCCTCGAGAACATGGATACGGCCGCGCTCGCCCGGGACAAGGGCTATGAATTCCTGTTTGTGCTCGGCCAGCCGCGCTGGACCGGCGGCGTGCAGGCGATGATCAACCCGATCGCGATCCGCTGATCCGATACCGGGCGAGGACCCTGCCGTCCGCAGGCGCCCTCGCCCGGCCTATCTCTCCGACTTGAGATGCCAGCGCCGCAACGCAACCAAAGCCCAGATCGCCTCGACCACGCCGAACGGCCAGGCGCCTTGCAGGAAGCCGTAAGCCGAACCGAGCACGCAGGCCATGCGAACAGCAGCACGAACCAGTGGCTGCGGTCTTCCAGGGCGTAAGTGACCAGCATGGCTGTCACGGCGACCAAGCCGAATAATGTCAGCGCATCCATAGTTACAGGTTCACTCCGCAGCGCGACGCGTGATATGCGCTAATCCCATGCCGGCTCTTATCTTGCCTCTCGTCGATGCTGCAACCCACTGGCCCGAACGCGGCGGGTTGGTCGGGCTCGATCTGGGCACCAAGACCATCGGCGTTGCCGTGTCCAATCCGGATCGCCGGTTAGCGACCGGCGTCGAGACCATCCAGCGCAAGGCGTTCAAGCAGGATGCCGCCCGGCTGCTCGCGATTGCCAGTGAACGCAAGGCCGTCGGCTTCGTGCTCGGCCTGCCCATCAACATGGATGGCAGCGAAGGCCCGCGCGCCCAATCCACCCGGGCGTTTGCCCGCAACCTCGCCGGCCTGACCGCGCTGCCCATCGGCCTCTGGGACGAGCGTCTGTCGACCGCCGCGGTCGAGCGCGAATTGATCGGCATGGACGTCAGCCGCGCCAAGCGCGCCGAAGTGATCGACGAGCACGCGGCGATCTTCATCCTGCAAGGCGCGCTCGACCGCCTCGCCAATCTGCGCGCAGCCCCGGGGCCCGGCTGATCCATGGCCGTCGTGATCGCGGCGCTCCTCCCCGTCTTCATCCTCATCGTGCTCGGCGTGGTGCTGAAGCGCACGCTGATGCGGCTCGAGACGCAATGGAACGGGCTGGAGCGGCTGACCTATTTCGTGCTGTTTCCGATGCTGCTGATCCAGACGCTGGTGAAGGCCGACCTGTCCAGGGTGCCGGTCGCAGGCGTCGGCGGCGCGTTGCTGCTGTCTGCGCTCGCGATGTCGCTGCTCTGCCTCACGCTCCGCCCGGTTCTCGCGCGGCTCGATATCGACGGTCCCGCCTTCTCCTCGATCTTCCAGGGCGCGATCCGCTGGCAGACCTATGTGGCGCTGTCCGTCTCCGCCAACATGTTCGGCGAGGTCGGGCTGGCGCTCGCCTCCGTCGCGATGGTGGCGATCATTCCGCTGGTCAACGTCCTCAGCGTGGCGGTGCTCGCGCACTACGCCGCGCCCGAGAAGCAATCCGCGCGCGCGATCGTCATGACGGTTGTCCGCAATCCCCTGATCTGGGCCTGCGTGATCGGTCTCGTCATCAATGTCGTCCACCTGCCGCTGCCCAGGATCTGGCATGAGGTGGCAGACGCACTCGGCCGCTCCTCCCTCGCCATCGGCCTGCTCGTCACCGGCGCCGGCCTGCATCTTGAAGGCCTGCTGCGCCCCAGCGCAGGCGCCGCTATCGGCGTGGTGTTCAAGCTGGTGCTGATGCCGATGGTTGCGCTGGTGCTCGCCGTCTGGTTCGGACTGTCCGGCGACAGCCTCGCGATCGTCGCGATCTGCGCCGCGGTGCCGACCTCGACCAGCGCCTATGTGCTGGCCCGCCAGATGGGCGGCGATGCCCCGCTGCTGGCGCAGATCATCACGCTGCAGACGATTTTGGCGGCGATCACGATGCCGATCGCGATCGCGCTGGTGGCCTAACTCCCCAGCCACATCGTCAGCACCACCGCCGTCAGATTGTTCAGCGCGTGCAGGACGATCGTGAGCCAGAGCGAGCTGCTGCGGTAGCGCATGTAGCCGAACCAGAGGCCGATGGAGAAGACCTCGGCGAGGAAGTACAGGTCGTATTGCAGGTGCACGACCGTCCACAGCAGCGACGACAGGATGATGGCGCCGGGCACGCGCAGGAAGCTCGCCGACCAGCCGCGATAGAGGAAGCCGCGCGCCAAAACCTCTTCCGACATCGGCGCTGCCACGCTGAAGGCGAACAGCAGGAAGAAGGCTGCGCCCTTGTCGCGACCGGATTTCAACAGATCGGTCATGAAGCCCGGCGTGGCCTCGCGGCCGAGGCTCCGCGACATCGTCTCCCAGGCGACCACGATCAGGATCAGCCCGACGGCGCCGAACAGGAGTTGCTTCCAGGACGGCCAGCGCAGCGCAAGATAGTCGACGAAGGAGGCCTTCTTGATGCGGATGGCAAGCCACACCGCGGCCAGTGTCGCCGGCAGGCCCATGATCACCGACAGCGCGAGCGTCTGCGGCTCGCCGCCGACGAGCTGAAGCGAGGCGAGGTCCATCGGTAGGCCACGCTGCACCGCCAGCAGAAGGATGGCGCCGATCTGCCCGACGAACATTGCAGCGAAAATGACGACGCCCCATATCGCCGTGCCCCAGAATTTCCAGACGCGCGTCGCCTCGTGCGCTGGCGTCACGGTCAGCGGCGGATGATCGGGATTGAGCGAGTCCATCAAGGCGCTTTCATTGGGGAGCATTCCGGGCGGGTCGGTTGCGATCTACTTCGTCCGCGACGGAATCGGGAAATCATAGGCCGCCCCGCCCGCCCCCGGCAGGGAAAAGTGCCACCACTCCTTCGCATAGTTCACAAAGCCTTGCCTCGCCATCGCAGCCACGAGCCGCTTGCGCCAGGCGCGCTGGTCCGGACTGATCGACGGTGCGGCGGTGTGCCCTTTCGCGTCGGTGCAGTCGTAACCGGTGCCCATGTCGACGCTGCCCTCGGGCGGGCGCGCCTCGACCGGCGCCGTGCAATCTGCGTAGGCCTTTGACGGGTCGTATTTGCCTGAATTGTCCGCCTTGAGATCGACCAGCGTGAGATCGAGCGCCGCGCCCGTCGAATGCTGCGAGCGGCTTGCGATGTAGCCGAGCCGGAACAGCTCGGTCTTGGGAATTTTGGGATTGTAGCGCCGCTCGGCGGCCGTCTCGTGGCCGTTCTGCGACCACCTGACCATGTCGAGCGAGGCCCGCGCCGGCCGGTAGCAGTCGAACATTTTCAGCGAGAGATTTTGCGCCGCCAGTTCCTGCTGCACCGCCTTCAGCCGCAGCCCAACCTCCCGCTTCACCACGCACTCGCCGGCGCCGTAGCCGGCGAGCGGACGGCCGACGAAATTGTTCGAGGTGGCGTAGCGGATGTCCTGGATGATGCCGGGGTCGATGTCGCGCAAATAGACGAAACCGCCCGGGAGCGATTGGGCGTGGGCTGACGACACTATGGTTATCGCTATGGCCGCAATTAGAAGTGATCTCACAATATCCCTCCGCATCGTCATGGCCGGGCTTGTCCCGGCCATCCACGCCCTTTTTGCGCCGAGCGTGCAAGATCGTGGATGCCCGGGACAAGCCCGGGCATGACGGAGGAAGGAGCACTACCGGGGGATAACTCCCCGCCCGGGCTTTGGCCCTTGCCCCCCCGGCCATCCCCGCCTATAGCTCTCGCTTTAATGACATCGAAATCGACCTTCGTCCTCGGCCACCGGCATTTGCTGGGCATCGAGGGCCTTTCCGCGGCCGACATCACCGGCCTCCTCGACCTGTCCGAAGAATATGTCGAGCTCAACCGCCAGGTTGACAAGAAGCGCACCGTCCTGCGTGGACGGACGCAGGTAAACCTCTTCTTCGAGGCTTCCACCCGGACCCAATCCTCGTTCGAGCTCGCCGGCAAACGGCTGGGCGCCGACGTCATGAACATGTCGGTGTCCTCCTCGTCCATCAAAAAGGGCGAGACGCTGGTCGACACCGCCATGACGCTCAACGCCATGCACCCGGATATCCTGGTGGTGCGCCATCACGCCTCCGGCGCAGTGGAACTGCTGGCCCGCAAGGTCGACGGTTCCGTGATCAATGCCGGCGACGGCGCGCATGAGCATCCGACACAAGCCCTGCTCGACGCGCTCACCATCCGCCGCAACAAGGGCCGGCTCGAGGGCCTGGTGGTCGCGATCTGCGGCGACGTGCTGCATTCGCGCGTCGCCCGCTCCAACATCATCCTGCTCAACGCGATGGGCGCCCGCGTCCGCGTCGTCGGCCCCTCCACGCTGCTGCCGCCCGGCATCGAGCGGATGGGCGTCGAGGTCGCGCGCGACATGCGCGAGGGGCTCAACGGCGCCGATATCGTCATGATGCTGCGGCTCCAGCGCGAGCGCATGAACGGCTCCTTCGTGCCGTCGACCTCCGAGTACTTCCATTATTTCGGGCTGGACCAGAAGAAGCTCGCCTACGCCAAGCCAGACGCCCTCGTCATGCATCCCGGCCCCATGAACCGCGGCGTCGAGATCGACACTGCGGTCGCTGACGGCGCGCAGTCCCTGATCCGCGAACAGGTGGAAATGGGCGTGGCCGTGCGCATGGCGGTGCTGGAAGCGCTCGCCCGCAACCTGCCGAACGCGTGATGCTCATGTTGACCGACCGCCGACCCATCCTGCTTGCCAACGCCCGCGTCGTCGACCCCTCCCGGGATTTCGATGGCCCCGGCGATGTCCTGATTGCCGACGGCATCATCCGGGAGACCCGCCGCGGCATTGGCGCTGCCGGCGTCCCTGAGGGCACCGACGTTGTCAACTGCGCCGGCAAGATCGTCGCACCCGGCCTGATCGACATGCGCGCCTTCGTCGGCGAGCCCGGCTTCAGCCATCGCGAGACTTTTGCGTCCGCGAGCCAGGCGGCTGCGACCGGCGGCATCACCACCATCATCTGCCAGCCCGATACCTTGCCGGTGATCGACAACTCGGCGACCGTCGACTTCGTGATGCGTCGCGCCCGTGACACCGCGATCGTCAACATCCAGCCGATGGCGGCGCTCACCAAAGGCATGCACGGCGAGGAGATGACCGAGTTCGGTCTGCTCAAGGCGGCCGGCGCGATCGCCTTCAGCGACTGCGACAAAAGCGTGATCAACGCGCAGGTGATGCGCCGCGCCTTGACCTACGCGCGCGATTTCGACGCGCTGATCGTGCACTACACCGAGGATCGCGATCTCGTCGGCGAAGGCGTGATGAACGAGGGCGAATTCGCCTCGCGGCTCGGCCTGATGGGCATCCCGAACGCGGCGGAGGCCGTGATGCTGGAGCGCGACATGCGCCTGGTCGCGCTCACTGGCGGCCGCTATCACGCGGCCTCGCTGACCTGCATCGAGTCGCTCGACGTGCTCAAGCGCGCCCGCGACGCCGGCCTCGCGGTGACCGCCTCGGCCTCGATCAACCACCTTGCGCTCAACGAGAACGACATCGGCCCTTACCGTTCGTTCCTGAAGCTGTCGCCGCCGCTGCGCACCGAGGACGACCGCCGCGCGCTGGTTGCCGCCGTCGCCTCCGGCCTCGTCGACGTCATCATGTCCGACCACAACCCGCAGGACGTCGAGGTCAAGCGCCTGCCTTTCGCGGAAGCGGCCCCCGGCGCCATCGGGCTGGAGACCATGCTCCCGGCGGGCCTTCGCCTCGTGCACAATGACGAGCTGGACCTCAAGACGCTGATCCGCGCGATGTCGACGCGGCCGGCCGAGATTTTGGGGTTGCCTGGCGGAACCCTGCGCACAGGTGCCCCGGCCGACGTCATCGTGATCGACCCCGATGTGCCCTGGGTGGTCGATCCCGCCGACCTCAAATCGCCCTGCAAGAACACGCCGTTCGACGAGGCCCGCTTTACAGGCCGCGTGGTGCGCACCATTGTCGGCGGACGGACCGTATACGAGCATGTCTGACGTGCGGAGCTGCAGCCAGGGAATGTGCAGACAGGGAATTTGCAGACATGGCGCTTGAATTGTTCCTGCCGGTGGCTTTTGTCATCGGATACCTGCTCGGCTCGATTCCGTTCGGACTGATCCTGACGAAACTCGGCGGCACGCAGGACATCCGCTCGATCGGCTCCGGCAGCATCGGCGCCACCAACGTGCTGCGCACCGGACGCAAGGGCCTTGCCGCCGCGACCTTGCTGTTCGACGCGCTCAAGGGCACCGTGGCGGTGGTGATCGCCGGCTACATCGCCGGTCCCAATGCCGCGATGCTGGCCGGGCTCGGTGCCTTCCTCGGCCATCTCTTCCCGGTCTGGCTCAAATTCAAAGGCGGCAAGGGTGTCGCCGTCTATATCGGCATCATGCTCGGGCTGTTCTGGCCAGCGGCGGTAGTGTTCTGCCTGCTCTGGTTGGCGACCGCCTTCACCGCCCGCTATTCCTCGCTCTCGGCCCTGGTGGCCTCGTTCATCACCCCGCTGTTCCTGCTGTGGTTCGGCCAACCCGCACTCGCTGCACTGGCGGCAGTGCTGACGCTGCTGCTGTTCTATGCTCATCGCGAGAACATCAAGCGGCTGCAATCGGGCAAGGAAAGCCGGATCGGCGAGAAGGCATAAGCCGGGAATCCACGGATACCGCGGCACCCCTTCTGCATTATATTGCAAATGGTGTTCGCAACTTGCAGCCGAATCACGGCTGTATGGACGAACGGGTTCCAGGCCTTGGCCCTGATCATGGGCATGGCTCTACGCGGTGCTCAGAATGAGCGAGAAGATTGTCAGCGCGCATGTTGAAGGTGGCTTGCAGGGCACTGCGGCAAGCCGGATGCTCTTGACCACGGATATCTGGTCCGATGCGCCCTCGCCGTTTCCTGCTCCCAAGCCTGTGCGCGTTTCGCCACCAGCGCCGCAGCCTGCTCGCATCGCGCAAGCTCCTCTGACAGTTGAGGCCGTGATCGCTGCGGCACCAGTTGCACCCGCGCGGCTCCGCGCCAACCCATGGCCGCCGCAAAAACTGTCGCTGGCACTTCAGGGCGGCGGCACCTTCGCCGCTTTCACCTGGGGCGTGCTGGAGCGGCTGCTGGAAGAGCCATCCATTGCGATCGACACCATCAGCGGCGCCAGTGCCGGCGCCATCAACGCGCTGCTGCTCGCTTCCGGCTTCGCCGAGGGCGGCCGCGAAGGTGCCCGCGCGCGGCTAAACCGATTCTGGATCCGGCTGATGCACGAGGCCTCGTTCCGATCGCTGATGCTGATCGGCGGCTTCTCGCCGGCGGGAAGCTCGGTCGCGTTCGGTCCGACGCTGCGCTCCGGCCAGTTCGATCCGTTCGATCTCGATCCGCTGCGGCAGGCGCTGTCGCGCGACATCAACTTTTCCGCCTTGCGCGACCCGCGCTGCCCGAAGCTTCTGATCGCGGCGACCCGGATCCGCGACGGGCAGCAGCAGATTTTTCGCAACGACGTGATCACCGCCGACGTCGCGCTGGCCTCGACCTGTCCGCCGCTGGTTCATTGCGCGGTGGAGATCGACGGCGAGGCTTATTGGGACGGTGGCCTCGGTGGCAATCCGCCCCTGCTGCGGCTGGTGCAGGACACGACGAGCACCGAAATCCTGCTGGTCCAGGTCACGCCGGCGCGCGACAGCTACGTGCCGATCACGCTCGCCGCGATCGACCGCAGGCTGGATCAAATCGCGGCCAACGCCGCCCTCAATGCCGAGATCGCGGCGGTGGAATGGGCGCAATCGCAGGCCGCATCGTCGTTGCGGCTCTCCAGGATCGCCGCGGAAGATTTCGTCGACGGTCTGGCGCAGCGCTCCTCCACAGATCTCGGCCGCGGCTTCATTCGCGCGCTGCACCGCAGTGGCCGCGAGGCAGCCGGGCGCTGGCTCAAGCAAGGTACGGATTACAGCGCAGCGCCGGCCGCATCGGGCCAGCGCATCGTCGCTCTCGAACCTGCGCTAGCCTGATTTCGCCAGCGCCTGCTCCAGGAACCACGCCGTCGCCAGCGCATGCGCGTCGTTGCCGAAGCGCGCGATCACCTGCACGCCGATCGGCAGGCCATTGGCCTTGAGCACCGGCACGTTGACGCAAGGATTGCCCATCAGCGTCCAGAGCCTGTTGTAGCGGGGGTCGCCGGTGCTCGCGAGCTCCTTGGCCGGCGGCGCGCCCGGCGCCGAATAGGTCAGCAGCACGTCGAACCCCTCGAACAATTCGCCGAGTTCGCGACGGCCACGACGGCTGATCCGGCGTGCGTCGTCGTAGTCCTTGGGTGTGAGACCGACCGTCGCATCGAGACTGGCGCGCAGCATCGGCGCGATCTCGTCGTGGCGTTCGGAAAATTCCCAGGCGAGCGCGCGATGCGCCTCGAAGTCCTGAATGATCGGGTGGATGCGCCAGGCCTCCTGCACCGCCTCCGGCAGATCGATAGTCTTCACGCTGGCGCCAGCCTTCTCGGCGGCCTTGATCGCCGCTTGCAGCCCCTCTTCGGCGGCCGGCTCCACAGCACCGGCAAACTCCTGCCTGACCACGCCGATGCGCGGCGCCTTCGCCGGCACGATGCCGGCGAATTCGCTGCGGCCGGTCATCGCCAGCAATCCGCGCGCGAGGTCCTCCGCGCGCGCGCCGAACAGGCCGACCGTATCGAGCGCCCACGAATAGCATTTGACGCCGACCGTCGGCAGCATCCGGAACGACGGCTTGATCGCGGCGGTCCCGCAATAGGCCGCGGGCCGGATCACCGAGCCGCCGGTCTGCGTGCCCAGCGCCAGCGGGATCATGCCGGCACCGACGGCCGCGGCCGAGCCCGAGGACGAGCCGCCCGGCGTATGGCCGAGGTTATGCGGATTGAGCGTCGGGGTCGGATCGCGTGAGGCGAACGCCGTGGTCGTGGTCTTGCCGATGATGGTGGCGCCCGCCCGCTTCAGCATCATCACCACTGGCGCATCCGCGCGCGGCTGCCAGCCGCGATAGATCTCCGATCCCATCTCGGTCGGCATATTGGCGGTATCGATGATGTCCTTGATCCCGACCGCGATGCCACGCAGCGGCCCGGCGCCTTGCGCCTTTGCGGAGGTGTCGTGACGGACGAAGGCGTGGACGTCCTTCTCCCGCGCCTCGATGGCCGCGTGCGATTGCGTGATGGCGGCCTCGGGCGAAAGCTCGCCCGCTTCGATGCGGCGCTGGAGGTCGGCGAGTGAGATCATGGCAAAACCCTTGGTATGGGCCTTGCTTTTAGCATCGCAAGGTGGTTGCGCAAGCAGACCTGAGCGCACCACTCATGCCTTCTGACTCGACCTGGTCATTGACCTGGTTGGACCAATGTCGACAAATGCGGCTTCTCCGCCGGAGTAACAGCGATCAAACATGGCATGAAACGACGCGCATTCATCTCTCTCTCTGGCGGGGCATTGGCCTGGGCCACGGCGGCGCACGCTCAGCAAGGCAAGCGCATCCCGCGGGTCGGCCTTTTCCTGCCCCCGCCGCGAAATTCGGAGGTCGACGCGTTCCTCGTTGCGCTTCGCGGTCTCGGTTGGGTTGAGGGCGAGAACGTTCGCGTTGAATATCGCGACGCGGACGGCGACGACAGCCGGCTTCCTGCGCTGGCCGCTGAACTGGTCGCGCTCGGCGTCGATGTTCTCGTGACAGCCACATTTCCAGGGATTCTGGCCGCGCACCGTGCGACGACCACAGTTCCGACCGTGATGATCGTGGGCCCCGATCTGGTGACCTTGGGCCTGGCGGCCAGCATGGCTCATCCCGGTGGTAACACGACGGGACAAACCTTTTTCCTCACAGAATTAGCTGCCAAGCGGTTAGAGGTGCTTGCGAGCATAGCTCCTTCGATGACCCGCGTAGGGGTGCTCATGCAACGAGGCAATCCCCTGAATAACGGCACAATCAGTGCCATGGCGACCGCCGCGTCGGCAATGAAGGTAGAGTTGCGACCGATCGAGGTTGGCATCCCCGGCGACCTCGACGACGCATTGGCCATCGTCGGCGCCACCGCTATGGACGGTCTCGTGGTCACCGACGCCAATGCGTTTGTCACCAACTCGTCATTGGTCGCCGCGATTGTCGACAAGTGCCACGTGCCATCGATTGCCGCACCCGTCGTCGCGTCCCGGGCGGGCGCGCTGCTAGGGTACGGGGTGGACTTCACCGCCATGTTTCGCGGTGCCGCTGTTTTCGTCGACAAGATATTGAAGGGCGCCAACCCGGCTAACATCCCGATTGAGCAGCCGACCCTGTTTAGGACGGTCATCAACCTGAAGACCGCCAGGACGCTGGGCCTCGAGATACCGCAGTCGTTGCAGGTGCGCGCGGACGAGGTCATCGAATAGCAGTGCCGACTTCTCCTCCTCCGTCCGTGATTGGGACGATAGAAACAAGCACGCCGCTGTTGCCCACGCCCTCAGGTTGTTCCATGCTGCGCCTGCAAGGGGAGCCGCCGTGGACGCCATCAATCGAAGCGTGGAGCTGACAGAGGCCGAGCGGGTCGACCGCTTGCGGCTAATTCGTTCCGACAATGTCGGGCCGCGCACGTTCCGCTCGCTGGTCGATCATTTCGGCACGGCGCGCGCGGCGCTGGAGCGGCTGCCGGATCTCGCACGTCGCGGCGGTGCGCAGCGATCGGCGCGCATCTGTAGCGCCGACGAGGCGAAGGCCGAGCTCGCCGCGAGCCGCAAGCTCGGAATTGCCTGGCTCGCGCCCGGCGAGGACGGTTATCCGGCGCGGCTGGCAACGCTCGACGATGCGCCGCCGCTGCTCGCCGTGCGCGGCGACACTGCCACGCTGATGCGGCCGATGATCGCGATCGTCGGCTCGCGCAACGCCTCCGGTGCGGGCTTGAAATTCGCCGGTCAGCTCGCCCGCGAGCTCGGCGAAGCCGGCTTTGTCGTCATCTCCGGCCTCGCCCGCGGCGTCGACCAGGCCGCGCACCGCGCCAGTGTCGAGAGCGGCACCATCGCCGTGCTCGCCGGCGGCCATGACTGCATCTATCCGCCCGAGCACGGTGATCTGCTGGCCGCGATCCTCGACCGCAAGGGTGCCGCGATCTCCGAGATGCCGCTCGGCCACGAGCCGCGCGCTCGCGACTTCCCTCGCCGCAACCGGCTGATCTCGGGCGCGGCGCTCGGCGTGGTCGTGGTGGAGGCGGCGCATCGCTCGGGCTCGCTGATCACCGCGCGCATGGCCGCCGAACAGGGCCGCGAGGTGTTCGCGGTGCCGGGCTCGCCGCTCGATCCGCGCGCCGCCGGCACCAACGATCTGATCAAGCAGGGCGCGACGCTCGTCACCGAAGCCGCCGACGTCGTCAACGCGGTCGCACCGATCATGGAGCGGCCACTGATGCGCACCGCGCGCGAGCCCGACAGCGAGCCGTTCGAAAGCGATCCGCAAGGACACGACCGCGATCAGATCACCGGCCTGCTCGGCCCCGCCCCTGTCACGATCGACGATCTCGTGCGGATGTCCGGCGCCTCGCCTGCCATCGTGCGCACCGTGCTCCTGGAGCTCGAGCTCGCCGGCCGGCTCGAACGCCACGGCGGTGGCTTGGTCTCGCTGCTTTAAGGAGTGTTCCGCTCGTCGAAGCGCGTGCGCGCCGAGGCGATCTGCTGCTGATGCGTGATCGCCCATTCGCCGAGTGCCTTCACCGGCTGTTGCAGTCCGCGGCCGAGATCGGTCAGCTCGTAGTCCACCCGCGGCGGAATGGTCGGGAAGATCGTGCGTGTGACCAGGCCGTCACGTTCGAGCCCGCGTAGCGTCAAGGTCAGCATCCGCTGCGAAATGCCGTTGATCATGCGCTTGAGCTCGTTGAAGCGCTTGGGCCCGTCGCTCAGCATCATGATCACGAACACGCTCCATTTGTCGCCGACGCGCGCGAGGATGGAAGCGACGCCACGGCAGTCCGCGTGGTCGCGATCCGGCATCGGCGTGGCAGGCAGATCGATGTGCGCAGGTTTCAAGGATGTGCCCATGGCTCAAAAAGGTGCGTTCTTGCGGGGATTTCGATAGTCACTCATGTAGCTCTGGTTACAAACATATACCAGGGTGATCCCGAATGAAACTCCTCCACATCGACTCCAGCGTGCTCGGCCCCCACTCCGTTTCCCGGCAGGTCTCCGCCGCCATCGTCGACCGTCTCAGGCAGGCGACGCCATCGCTCGACATCGTCTATCGCGACCTGACGCAGAGCCCGCTCGCCCATCTCTCCGGTTCGCATCTCGCGGCGGCGCAAGGCGCCCCTACGCCGGCGGAACTCGGCCCCGACCTCGCCGCCAGCAAGGCCGCACTGGAGGAGTTCCTTGCCGCCGACATCGTCGTGATCGGCGCGCCCATGTACAATTTCACCATTCCGAGCCAGCTCAAGGCCTGGATCGACCGGATCCTGGTGGCGGGGAAGACGTTCAGCTACGGCGCCAACGGACCGCAGGGCCTTGCCGGCGGCAAGCGCGTGATCTTCGCGATCTCGCGCGGGGGCTATTACGGCGCGGGCACGCCCGCCGCGTCGCTGGAGCACCTCGAAAGCTATCTGCGTGGCGTGTTCGGCTTCATGGGCATCCATCATCCCGAATTCATCAGCGCCGATGGCATCCAGGTCGGGCCGGAGCATCGCGAGAAGTCGCTCGCAAGCGCGCTCGAGGCGGCAACCAGCCTGCGCGCGGCCTGAGGCAACGCGCACATCGTCAGCCGCCGCAACATCGCTTGCGGCGGCTGACGACCGATGCGCGATCGGCGAAGCTAAAACCAGGCGCCCTGAATGCCCAGGATGACGGCGACGAGCGAAACGAACAGGCCGATGCCGGAGAAAAGAGCGACCCCGATGAACTCGGAGGTGTCGGAACGCTTGGCGGGGACGGCAGAATTTTCAGTGTAAATACGCGGTGCTGAAATCGGGGAAAAAATACGAGCTGCCTTTGGCATATCGGGCTCCCTTGAAATGAGTCTTCGTGACCTCCTGCCCGTAAAAGTGTCTTGGCAGCGCAAGCGAAGGTTCAACGCCTCACGCAAGGTTCAGAAAATACAGCTCGCGAGACGTGGGAACCGGCCGGCGCAACCGGTTTGCGTACGCCGACCGATTCAATTTTCACTTCAATTGATCAGCCACGATAGATCGGCGCGCCGCTCGGCGAGGCGACTGCGCCGCCGTCGATGAAGATTTCCTGGCCCTGCACATGCGCGGAATCGTCGGAGGCGAGGAACAGCACCGTCTTGGCGACGTGATCTGTTTCACCAATGCGCCCCAGCGGCGTCGTCAGCGCGATTCGCTTCTCGAACGCCTTCTCGGCTTCCGGTGTGGCGGTCGCAGCTCCCCAGATTGGCGTGCGGATCGCACCGGGCGCGACCACGTTGACGCGAATGCCGCGCGGCGACAGTTCTGATGCCATGATCCGCGCCATCGCGCGCACGCCGGCCTTGGCGGCGCCATACGCCGAATAGCCGGGAATGCCGAGCACGGAGATCACCGAGCCGCTGAGGATGATCGAACCGTTGTCGTTGAGATAAGGCAGCGCGGACTGCACGGTGAAGAACACGCCGGTCAGATTGGTGCTGATGACCTTCTCGAAGACCTCCAGCGTGGCCGATCCCAGCGGCGTGCCGCCGGCGATGCCGGCATTGGCAAACACGATGTCGAACTTGCCGAACTTTTCGGCGCCCTTCTTGATCGCAGCTTCGGTCGCTGCGATGTCGGTGGCGTCGGCGGCCAGCGCGAGCGCGTTCGGCCCGAGCTCCTTCGCGGCCGCCTCGAGTGTCTCCTTGTTGCGTCCGGTGATCACCACCTTGGCGCCCTCGGCCACGAACAGCTTTGCCGTTGCCAGTCCAATGCCGCTATTGCCGCCGGTGATCAGGGCCGTCTTGTTCTTCAGTCTCACGTTCGCCTCCAGTGGTTGCATCATAAAACTACGATTGCCATCTAGGCCATCTGGTTTTAATATGCAACCACACGAGCGCGTGAACGGCGACCGGACCGTGCGATCGCGAAAGGACCCGACCATGGTGAAACGAACGAGCTTCGAGGGCGATGCCTGTCCGATCGCGCGATCGCTGGAGGCGATCGGCGACTGGTGGTCCCTGCTGATCATCCGTGAGGCGCTGTTCGGCCTGCGCCGCTTCGGCGAGTTTCAGAGCAAGCTCGGCATGGCCAAGAACATCTTGTCGGCGCGGCTGCGCGCGCTGGTCGACCACGGCATCCTGACCACGGCCCCCGCCTCCGACGGCAGCCCTTACGAGGAATATGTGCTGACGCCGAAGGGCCGCGGCGTCTTCCCGGTGTTGGTAGCGCTGCGCCAATGGAGCGAGGAATTCGACGATCGCCCATCGGAGATCGCGACCATCCTGGTCGATCGCGAGAAAGGCCGCCCGGTGAAGAAGCTCGAACTACGCGCCGAGGACGGGCGATTGCTGACGCAAGCCGATACCACGCTGAAGCCGCGGCCGGCGCCGCGACGGCGATCGATGGCATAGCGGCGCTCTATCTCTCCAACGTCGTCCTGGCGAAAGCCAGGACCCATTACCCCAAGGCGGAGTTTGGCAAAGGCTCGTCACCCGGAATTCGCACCGCGCTCAGGTCGATAGACCTCGCGGTATGGGTCCTGGCTTTCGCCAGGACGACTCCGAGGGAGAGCGAGTGTGGCGCGGCAGGACTTGTACAAGACATCGCCAGCGTGAAGGATGGCGAGGTCCCACCAAAGTGGCACCACCATGCCCCTGCTCGCCATCGTCTATTTTTCCATCTCCGGCACCACCGAGAAGCTGGCGCATGCGGTCGCGCGCGGAGCGGATGGCAAGGCGCAGGTCACGCTCTGTCGCATCACCGGCGACGACATCCTGTCAGGCCGCTTTCAGAATGAGAGCTTACTAGAGACGATCGACCGCGCCGACGCCGTTGCGTTTGGCAGCCCCACCTACATGGGCGGACCCGCCGCCCAATTCAAAGCTTTTGCAGACGCTTCGAGCGACAGATGGAGCAAGCAAGCCTGGGCCAACAAGATCGCAGCCGGATTCACCACGGGCGCGTGCGCAAGCGGCGATCAACTCCACACACTGACCTACTTTTCCATTCTGGCCGCGCAGCACGGCATGCTCTGGTGCGGACTGGATATTCCGGGTGGGGAGGATCCGAGCGGCCGCAATCGTTTGGGCAGCCAGCTTGGCTTGGCAACACACTTGATTGACGGCTCGTTGCCGCAGAGCGACCTCGGCACGGCCGAATATCTCGGCCTGCGATTGGCCAAAATGGCAAGCCGCAACGGCTAACCTCACCCGTCATTGCGAGCGCAGCGCCTATCAGGCGCACGTGCTGACGGAAAAGGTCCGCGGTACCTTCCCGACGCGGGTACCACGCTGAAGCCGCGGCGGCGGCTTCAGCGGGGCGCGCGCTGTCTCTCCAACGTCGTCCTGGCGAAAGCCAGGACCCATTACCCCAAGGAGGAGTTTGGCGAAGGCTCGTCACCCGGAATTCGCACCGCGGTGAGGTCGATAGACCTCGCGGTATGGGTCCTGGCTTTCGCCAGGACGACACAGGAGGGAGAGCGAGCGTAATCGATTCCGCTTGGTCTTCGCCTTCACGACAGCTTGCGCTTGCTCCGCAGCCGCAGGTGCTCGTCGGCCTCGAGCTTGGTCATTCCCAGGAGATAATGCAGCACATCAAGCTTGTGACGCTCGGCGAGCTTGCGCAGTGCCCCGACCTGCTCGGCAATGAAGGCGACCGCCTCCTCGACGCCGCCCTCCCCCGGTTCCTCGTGACGCGAGCCTCCCGCCGCGCGCGATGCGGCGCCCGCCCGTTTCTTTCCTGGCTTAGTCACCAGCCCCACCCGAATCCATGCCCCGAAGAAACATTACGCCGACATCGGCCGCAACTCCAAGGTGGTATTTTGCAACTTTCTCGATATGAAACTTTTCCCATCGGGATGGCTTTCAACAGCCCTCGATTTGACAGCGACGGCCTCACCACCCATGTTCGGGACGAAAGGGCCGACCCGAATCTCATCGAATTCGGCCCCAAATTTCCCCATAAGTTACTGGAACTACATGAATATCGTCATTGTGGAGTCGCCGGCGAAAGCCAAGACGATCAACAAGTATTTGGGCTCGTCCTACGAGGTTCTAGCCTCGTTTGGCCATGTCCGCGACTTGCCGGCGAAGAACGGCTCCGTCGATCCCGACGCCAATTTCAAGATGATCTGGGAGATCGACCCCAAGGCGGCCGGCCGGCTCAACGACATTGCCAAGTCCCTCAAGAACGCTGACCGCCTGATTCTCGCCACCGACCCTGATCGCGAGGGCGAGGCCATCTCCTGGCACGTGCTGGAGGTCCTGAAAGAGAAGCGCGCGATCAAGGACCACAAGATCGAGCGCGTGGTGTTCAACGCCATCACCAAGCAGGCGGTCACGGACGCCATGAAGCATCCGCGCCAGATCGACGGTGCGCTGGTCGACGCCTATATGGCGCGCCGCGCGCTGGACTATCTGGTCGGCTTCACCCTCTCCCCCGTGCTGTGGCGCAAGCTGCCGGGCGCCCGCTCGGCGGGCCGCGTGCAGTCGGTGGCGTTGCGGCTGGTCTGCGACCGCGAGCTCGAGATCGAGAAGTTCGTCGCGCGCGAATACTGGTCGCTGATCGCGACCCTGCTGACGCCGCGCGGCGATGCCTTCGAGGCCCGTCTCGTCGGCGCCGACGGCAAGAAGATCCAGCGCCTCGACATCGGCACCGGCGCGGAAGCCGAAGACTTCAAGAAGGCGCTGGAAGCAGCCGCCTACGCGGTGACCACGGTCGATGCCAAGCCGGCCCGGCGCAATCCGCAGGCACCCTTCACCACCTCGACGCTGCAGCAGGAAGCCAGCCGCAAATACGGCTTTGCGCCGGCGCACACCATGCGCATCGCGCAGCGGCTCTATGAAGGCATCGACATCGGCGGCGAGACCACCGGACTCATTACTTATATGCGTACCGACGGCGTGCAGATCGATCCGTCCGCGATCACCCAGGCGCGCAAGGTGATCGGCGAGGATTACGGCAACGCCTATGTGCCGGACGCGCCGCGCCAGTACCAGGCCAAGGCCAAGAACGCCCAGGAAGCCCACGAAGCGATCCGGCCGACCGACATGTCGCGCCGCCCCGACAGCATGAGCCGCAAGCTCGAGTCCGACCAGGCGAGACTCTATGAACTGATCTGGAAGCGCACCATCGCGAGCCAGATGGAATCGGCCGAGCTGGAACGCACCACGGTCGACATCACGGCGAAGGTCGGCGGCCGCACGCTCGACCTGCGCGCCACCGGCCAGGTCGTCAAGTTCGACGGCTTCCTCGCACTTTATCAGGAAGGCCGCGACGACGAGGAGGACGAGGACTCCCGCCGCCTGCCCGCGATGAGCCCCAACGACGCGCTGAAGCGGCAGTCGCTCGCCGTCACCCAGCACTTCACCGAGCCGCCGCCGCGCTTCTCCGAAGCCTCGCTGGTCAAGCGCATGGAAGAGCTCGGCATCGGCCGGCCCTCGACCTATGCCTCGATCCTCCAGGTCCTCAAGGACCGCGGCTACGTCAAGCTCGAAAAGAAGCGCCTGCACGGCGAGGACAAGGGCCGCGTCGTGGTCGCGTTCCTTGAAAGCTTCTTTGCCCGCTACGTCGAATACGACTTCACCGCCAATCTGGAAGAGCAGCTCGACCGCATCTCCAACAACGAGATCTCCTGGCAGCAGGTGCTGAAGGATTTCTGGACCGGCTTCATCGGCGCGGTCGACGAGATCAAGGATCTGCGCGTAGCCCAGGTGCTCGACGTGCTCGACGACATGCTGGGACAGCACATCTACCCGCCCCGCACCGACGGCGGCGACATCCGGCAATGCCCGAGCTGCGGCAACGGCCGGCTCAATCTGAAGGCCGGCAAGTTCGGCGCCTTCGTCGGCTGCTCGAACTATCCGGAATGCCGCTACACCCGTCAGCTTGCCGCCGACGGCGAGGCAACGGCCGATCGTTCGCTCGGCCAGGACCCCGATACGGATCGCGATGTCTGGGTCAAGGCCGGCCGGTTCGGCCCCTACATCCAGCTCGGCGAGCAGAAGGATTATGCGGAAGGCGAGAAGCCGAAGCGCGCGGGCATTCCGAAGGGGACTTCCCCTGGAGATGTCGAGCTCGACCTCGCGCTCAAGCTGCTGTCGCTGCCGCGCGAGATCGGCAAGCATCCGGAAACGGGTGAGCCGATCACCGCAGGCCTCGGCCGCTTCGGGCCGTTCGTGAAGCACGAGAAGACCTATGCCAGCCTCGAGGCCGGCGACGAAGTGTTCGACATCGGCATCAACCGGGCCGTGACGCTGATCGCGGAGAAGATCGCCAAGGGCCCGAGCCGCCGCTTCGGCGCCGATCCCGGCAGGGCGATCGGCGATCATCCCAGCCTCGGCACCGTCACGGTGAAGGGCGGCCGCTACGGCGCCTATGTCACGGCGGGCGGCGTCAACGCCACGATCCCGAGCGACATCGAGAAAGACGCCATCACGCTGCCGCAGGCGATCGCGCTGATCGACGAGCGCGCGGCCAAGGGCGGCGGCAAGAAGCCGAAGAAGGCGGCGAAGCCGGCCAAGGCCAAGAAGGCTGCGGCGAAGGCGGGCGACGACGCCGCGCCAAAAACCAAAAAGCCGGCCGCGAAGAAGGCGGCCAAACCCAAATCCGAATCCACCAGCAAGGCGCGCGCCGCCGTGTCGTCGACGGCCAAGACTTCGGCCATCAAGACGTCGCCGACCAAGGCAGCTGGCGCCAAAGCTCCGGCCAAGAAAAGTGCCGGCACCAAATAGAGGCTAAGTGAAACGCAAGAATGACCGTGGCTTTCCCGACAGGGCAGCCATCGTCGCCTTCATCAAGGCAAATCCCGGAAAGGTCGGGACCCGCGAAATTGCGCGCGAGTTCGGCCTGAAGAACGCCGACCGCATCGAGCTCAAGCGCATGCTGCGCGAGCTCGCCGACGACGGTCTCGTCAAGAAAAAGCGCCATACGATTTCAGAGCCGGACAGCCTGCCGCCGACGCTGGTCGCCGACATCACTGGCCGCGACGCCGACGGCGAGCTGGTCGCCTCCCCGACCGAATGGGACGAGGTCGAAAGCGGGGAACCGCCCAAGATCCTCATCACGATGCCGCGCCGGCCAAAACCCGGCACCGCAGCCGGCGTCGGCGATCGCGCGCTGCTGCGCGTCGAGCGCTCCGATGAGACCGAAGGCCCGGCCTATCGCGGCCACATCATCAAGGTCTTCGACAAGACCAAGACCCGCATCCTCGGCGTCTTCCGCAGCCTGCCCGAAGGCGGCGGACGGCTCATCCCCGTCGACAAGAAGTCCGCCGACCGCGAGCTGAACATCGCGCCGACCGAGACGCACGGCGCGCAGGACGGCGATCTCGTGAGCGTCGACATCATCCGCTCGCGCGGCTTTGGGCTCGCGTCAGGCCGGGTCAAGGAGAAGCTCGGCTCGGTCAAGTCGGAGAAGGCGATCAGCCTGATCGCGATCTACGCGCACGACATCCCCCTGCAATTCCGTCCCGCGGCAGAGCGCGAAGCCGAAGCGGCGGAGCCGGCCAATCTGAAGGGGCGCGAGGACTGGCGCGACGTCCCGCTGGTCACCATCGATCCCCCCGATGCCAAGGATCACGACGACGCGGTGCACGCGCAGCCGGATCCCGATCCCAACAACAGAGGCGGCTTCATCGTCGATGTCGCCATCGCCGATGTGAGCTTCTACGTGCGGCCGGGCACCGCGCTCGACCGCGACGCGCTCGACCGCGGCAACTCGGTCTATTTCCCCGACCGCGTCGTGCCGATGCTGCCGGAGCGCATCTCCAACGATCTGTGCTCGCTGGTGCCGGGCGAGCCGCGCGGCGCGCTCGCGGTGCGGATGATCATCGCTCCGGACGGGCGCAAACGCTCGCACAGCTTCCATCGCATCCTGATGCGCTCCGCGGCCAAGCTGAACTATGCCCAGGCGCAGGCCGCGATCGACGGAAGGCCGGACGACACCACCGGGCCCCTGCTCGATCCGATCCTGCGGCCGCTCTATGCCGCCTATGCCTGCGTCAAGCGCGCGCGCGACGAGCGCGATCCGCTCAATCTCGATCTGCCCGAGCGCAAGATCCTGCTGAAGAACGACGGCACGGTCGATCGCGTCGTCGTGCCCGACAGGCTCGACGCGCACAAGTTGATCGAGGAGTTCATGATCCTCGCCAACGTCGCGGCAGCCGAGATGCTCGAGAAGAAATCGCTGCCGCTGATCTACCGCGTGCATGACGAGCCGACCCTGGAAAAGGTCCACGCGCTCGCGGAATTTTTGCAGACGCTCGACGTTCCCTTCGCGAAAGGTGGCGCGCTGCGTCCCGCTCTGTTCAACCGCGTGCTGGCGCAGCTCGAAGGTCATGACCATTTTCCGCTGGTGAGCGAGGTCGTGCTGCGCGCCCAGGCGCAGGCCGAATATTCCTCGGAGAATTACGGTCATTTCGGTCTGAACCTACGCCGCTACGCGCATTTCACCTCGCCGATCCGCCGCTATGCCGACCTCGTCGTGCACCGTGCGCTGGTTCGCGCGCTCGGGCTTGGCGAAGGCGCGCTGCCCGACACGGAGACGCCGGAAACCCTGAGCGAGGTCGCCGCCCACATCTCGGTGACGGAGCGGCGCGCGATGAAAGCGGAGCGCGAGACCGTCGACCGCCTGATCGCGCACCATCTCGCCGATCGCATCGGTTCGAGCTTCCAGGGCCGCGTCTCCGGCGTCACGCGCGCCGGCCTGTTCGTCAAGCTCGCTGAAACCGGCGCCGACGGCCTGATCCCGATCCGATCCCTCGGTACGGAATATTTCAACTATGACGAGGGCCGCCACGCCCTGGTCGGCACGCGCAGCGGCACCATGCATCAGCTCGGTGATGTCGTCGACGTCCGCCTGATCGAGGCAGCTCCCATCGCAGGCGCGTTGCGCTTCGAGCTGCTGTCCTCGACTGGGGAGACCGCGCCGCGCGGCCGCAGGGGATCCGGTCCGCAACGCCGCCCCTCATTCAAGGCGCATCCCGGGCGCAGTCCCGACAAGAAGCGCAAGCCGGACAAGCCGAAGCCCGGCAAGGGGAAAAAGGCCAAGGGAAAAAGCAAGGGCAAGGGAAAAAGCAAGGGCAAGGGTCAGAAGGGTAAGGCATGGTGAGCACAGCCCCGAAGATCTGGACCCGCGAGACCGGCCTCGTCGAGAAGCGCGACGTCTTCGCTGCCATGAAGCGCGGCTTTCGCGGCCGCTGCCCCCGCTGCGGCGACGGAAAACTGTTCCGCGCCTTCCTGAAGACCGCGGACAATTGCGCGGTCTGCGGCCTCGATTTCACCCCGCATCGGGCCGACGATTTGCCCGCCTATCTCGTCATCGTCATCGTCGGCCATATCGTGGTGCCCAGCATCCTCTGGATCGAAACCAACTACACCACGCCGGTCTGGATCAGCTTCGCGGCCTATCTGCCCTTCACCTTTGTCGCCTCGCTCGCACTGCTCCAGCCGGTGAAGGGAGCCGTGGTCGGATTGCAATGGGCTCTGCGTATGCACGGGTTTGACGAGAACCCGACGGATGGTATTCCGCCTGTGTAAGCAAAATAAGCAAAAGTAGTTCGGGTGAGGACATGACGGATACGGCGCAGGCGGAAAAGGCAAAAATCCACGAGGGCAAGGAAGCCGACCATCATCCCTATTTCCGCCCGCGGGATGCGGCGACACTGATCCTGGTCGATCGCAGCGGAGCCATTCCAAAGGTCCTGGTCGGAAAGCGCCACGACAAGGTGGTGTTCATGCCCGGAAAGTTCGTTTTCCCCGGCGGCCGCGTCGACAAGGACGATTACCGCGTGCCGTGCGCGGCGCCTGTAACCGCCGAGCTGGAAGCCAATCTCGCCAAGGGCAGTCCGAAGACGCCGGCCTCGCGCGCCAAGTCGCTGGCGATTGCCGCGATCCGCGAGGCCTGCGAGGAAACCGGTCTCTGCCTCGGGCGCAAGGCTGAGGGAAAGGCAAAACTCGAAGGCCCCTGGAAGCCGTTCGCCGATGCGGGCCTGTTGCCCGATCCCTCCAGCCTGTTCCTGATCGCGCGCGCGATCACCCCGCCCGGCCGCGTCAAGCGGTTCGACACGCGCTTCTTCACGGCGGACGCCTCCGCGATCACCCATCGCGTCGACGGCGTGATCCATGCCGATGCCGAGCTGGTCGAACTGGTCTGGGTCGAGCTCGGCTCGAAGCCGCTCGCCGATCTGCATCCGATGACGCGCAACGTGCTCAACGAGCTCGACGCGCGGCTTGCCACCGGCCCGCTCCGCCACGATGCGCCGGTGCCGTTCTTCCATTTCTACGGCGGCAAGATGCAGAAGGATATTTTGAGCTGATCAGTTTGTGACGTCCGCATCGTCCGCATCAGGCTCGGTGCCGACATAGTCGCGCGCGGGAACGTTCAGCACGCGCCCGAGCTCGCTGGCGAACCGACTGGCTTCCTCGCGCTTAGTGAAGCTCATCAGCGTGATCGGCTCAGTCCCTTTGTTGCCGCAGAGATTGACATCGTATGTCGTCAGCTCCGGATCGTCCTCGTCGGTAATGCTGATGAAATGATAATCGGCGAGATCGCGATGGTTGCGAAAATTCAGCGGGCCGAACTGCCTGGTGATGACGATCTGGCGCAGCGTCTCGTTCAGCACGACGAAGGTGCGGAAGGTGAGCAGGATGATTCCGGGGATGCCGACGAGCAGCCCGAGTCCCGTGAACACCAGCACCGGCATGAGATCATCGGCGAGCCGGCCGAAACCGGAGAAATCCTGCCGCAGGCCGAGCGCGACATTCCACAGCAGATAGAAGCTCGCCGCCAGCAGCGGCAATGACAGCAGCCGCCCGACCCAGGGCATGGGCCGGTCGATGCGGACGATGCGCCCGTCCACGGTCATTGCACCTGCCATCGAAGATCTCCTTGGGAGCGAAAGTCATGGCTTGGTCGGAGTGAGCCGTGGATCGGTTCGATGGGACTCCTCCGCCATTCCGGGCGCGGCCCGGGATGACGCGAATGTGCTGAGAGCGCATCGAAAAACAAAATAATCTTCCCGCCTCCCCCAATGGCGGAGTTCCGCGGCATGCCTATGTCTTCCGCAACGACACCAAGAACGGACACCGGGCGATGGCACAACGGCAACTCAAGCTTGGCGCATTCATGCGCCCGATCAGCATCCACACCGGCGCCTGGCGCTATCCCGGGGCCTGGCCGGACGCCAATTTCAACTTCGGCCACATCAAGACGCTGATCCAGAAGCTCGAGGCCGGCAAGTTCGACGCCTTCTTCATGGCCGATCACCTCGCGGTGCTGAACATGCCGGTCAATGCGCTCAAGCGCAGCCACACGGTCACCTCCTTCGAGCCGTTCACGCTGTTGTCGGCGCTGTCGGCCGTCACCGAGCGGATCGGCCTGATCGCGACGGGCTCGACCACGTTCGACGAGCCCTATCACGTCGCGCGGCGCTTCGCCTCGCTCGACCATCTCAGCGGCGGCCGTGCGGGCTGGAACATCGTCACCACCTCGAACCCGGATGCGGCACTGAATTTCGGTCTCGACGACCACATGGAGCACGCCGAGCGCTACAAGCGCGCCCGCGAGTTCTACGACGTCGTCACCGGCCTGTGGGATTCCTTTGCCGACGACGCCTTCGTGCGCGATGTCGACAGCGGCGTGTTCGTCGATCCCGCGAAGATGCATGTGCTCGACCATCAGGGCAAATATCTGAAGGTGCGCGGTCCCCTCAACATCGCCCGCCCGGTCCAGGGCTGGCCGGTGATCGTGCAGGCCGGCGCCTCCGAGGACGGCAGGCAGCTCGCGGCCGAGACCGCGGAAGCCGTCTTCACCGGCGGCGGCAGCCTTGCCGACAGCCAGAAACTCTATGCCGACATCAAGGGCCGCATGGAGAAGGTCGGCCGCGACCCTGAGCACCTCAAGATCCTGCCCGGCGCCTTCGTCGTGGTCGGCGACAGCGTCGACGAGGCCAGGGAGAAGCGCGCGCTGCTCGACGGCCGCGTGCACTACGACAGCGCCATCGCCTCGCTCTCGGTCATCCTCGGCACCGATGCCTCCGGCTTCGATCCGGACGGACCGCTCCCTGAAATCCCCGAGACCAATGCCAGCAAGAGCGGCCGCCAGCGCATGGTCGACCTCGCCGCGCGCGACAAGCTCACGGTGCGCCAGCTCGCCCAACGCGTCGGCGGCTATGGCGGGCTCTCCTTCATCGGCACGGCCAAAACCATTGCCGACCAGATGGAGGAGTGGCTGGTCGGGCGCGGCTCCGACGGCTTCAACATCATGTTCCCGTTCCTGCCCGCCGGCCTCGACGATTTCGTCGACAAGGTGGTCCCGGAGCTGCAGCGCCGCGGGATTTTCCGGAAAGAGTATGAAGGGCCCACCTTGAGGGAGAATCTCGGCCTGCCGCGGCCCAAAAACCGGTTCTTCGAGGCCTGATCGGGCCGATTTGAGCGGTTCTCGACCCCTAAAATCTTGACATCAGGCGGTTTCTGGCTAGGTTGCCGGCCAACGCGGGCCATTTGGCCGGCTCCAGATTCCCTTCATTCCTGAGGTATTGAACATGGCCAAAGCGGTCACCATCAAGGTCAAGCTCGTGTCCTCGGCCGACACCGGCTTCTACTACGTCGCCAAGAAGAATTCGCGCACCATGACCGACAAGCTGGTCAAGAAGAAGTACGATCCGGTCGCGCGCAAGCACGTCGAATTCCGCGAATCCAAGATCAAGTAAGAAGATCGCGGAACGTAGAAGACTTTTGCGGGGCCCTTTCGGGCCCCGTTTTATTTTGGCCCCTCTCTCGTGTCCCGGACGCGCAGCGCCCCGTGGACGTGACGCTACGCTGCGACCTGGGCACGAGGGCTGAGCTCGGCACAGCGAGTCATCGCCAGACATTCTCTCAACCCCCGGTTGCTCGCTTCCGAATGTATGTTACCGTGCACTTGCCGGGCGGAATGTCCGTGCCGGATTTGGAAGGACATGGTCATGAGATTCTCATCAAGCCTTGTCGTGCCTTCAACCATCGCTGCCTTGTCAACAATCTTGCTGTGCGCGCCGGCAGCGTCGCAGATCCCAACCGGCTCCGCCGCCACGATTCCCCCCGTCACGGTCGACGCGCCGAAACAGGTCGCAAGGCCACACGTGTCGGAGCGGGAAGCAAACACAATTGCGCCGCGTCGGACTGCGTCAACAGCTCAAACGTCAGTCGCGCGCACGCCTACGTATGCGCCGGGTTCTGTGATGGGGAGGATTGCCAGCCTGGAGAAAGTCGCAAGCAGCTGCAACGGTGGCTGTGCATCAAGCTTCCCAAGCGGCAAGGATCCCTGGGTGGGATGCAGCCTGTCGGGCGGCAACATCGACTACGGTCCTTTCTCGCCAACCTGCCGCGACACCATCACCCACAAATCCTACCTGGATTGCGTCGACACCAGAACGTTCCTGGGCGACAACCGAAACAAGGCCCACTGGTTGTGCAGCAGCCTGGCCGCCGGCAACAGGTTTAAGGTCGCCGATCTCAAGCGGTCAGGACGCACGCGCTAGTCCATCCTCTCCGCAGTCCTTCTGTTGCGATCGAGCTTCAGCTCACTCGTGTCCAGACCCGGACGCAGCGCGTGGCGTTGCGTCCGGACATGAGAGCAGGGTTACGTGACTAACCCAAAGATCCTGCGCATTTCGACCACGACGGACCAAGTGTGACCCACCTCGCAGAGCGCCTTCACCGGCTCCAATATCTCCAGCGGGATCGTTGCATGAACCTGGTCCATTCCCGTGAAGAGCCATTTGCCGTTGCTGGATCCGCTGCGCTTCGCCGCCGCCCTCGGCGTCGCCATGTTCCACCAGATGTTCTGGTCCTGGGCCTGGACCTCGATTGGCGTCCCGGGTTTCGAGCGCACCGTCGCCGCCGATGTTCTCTACCCGTCCGCCGCGTCTTACACGTGGTTCGGCTGGGTCGGCGTCGAAATCTTCTTTGTCATTTCCGGTTTCGTCATCGCGAATTCCGCGAGCACATCGTCGCCGGGCGAGTTTCTTCTTGGTCGTGCGCTTCGGATTTATCCGGCGGTCTGGGTTTGCGCGACCGCGACCTTCCTTGTTCTGCTCCTCTTCGGGAGCGGACCGGCATCCGAACTCATTCTGCCCTACATCCACGCCATGCTGATGGTCCCCAAGGGAGTCACTGGTCAGTGGCTTGACGAGGTCTATTGGACGCTGGCAGCCGAGACGGCATTTTATGGTCTGGTGTTTTGCGCGATGCTCACCAAGAAGGTCACCCTGCGGCACCTGGCCTGGGGCCTCACCATCTACAGCGCAATATTCAATGCCGTCGCGCTGCTCGTGCTGTCATGCACGACGCCATCCGACTTGCCTTACCTCGTCATTCTGATGTTTCGGGTGCCGTGCGCGGCATTCCTGCTGACGCATGGCTGCTTCTTTGCGCTGGGGATCTGGCTGTTCATCTCCGCGAACAGACAATTGACGGCGCTCGAACAAGTCGCAATTGCCATCACGTGTCTATCAGGCGCGGCGGAAATCTACTTCTTCGCCTCGTTCTTCTTGACGTCTATCCCCGCCATCTCGGATCAATCGGCTCTCGTGCCGATCATGGTCTGGGCTGCTGCAGTGCTCCTCATTGCCATTGCCGCGAAGCGGAGCAGGCGCTCTGCGGGCAAAGCTTCTCCTGAAACACCAGCCTATTTGAGAACGATCGGACTGATCACCTATCCGCTCTATCTCACGCATAACGTCATCGGCACCGCGATCATTCGTGCCCTGGTCGATGCCGGTTTCGATGCCACCTCGGCCGTCTGGATCGCGCTGGGCCTGCTTGTTCTGGTCTGCTGGCTCATTTGTGCGAAGGTCGAGCCCGCCGTCAGATCCGCGCTGATGCAGGCCCTCTCGCATTTCGGAAAGCTGCCGAAGAGACAGCCGGCATCGCGCTATCAGGCTTCGGCCCGCGGGCTGCGCCTTCCGCTGCCCGTGTCGGTCAAGGTGAATGTCGCGGTGCCCTTGAGCGCGATGAGATCAGAATGAACCGTCCCCGCGCTTTGGCGTCTGCTCGCTATTGCAGTCCCAGCCCGCTGCAATACCATGCCATGTCTTCGTGCCTCCAGCCGCGCTTGACGCCTGATTCCTTGCATTCGTTGTAGCTCTTGAAGTTTGCGCCGTTTCGGCAGCCTGCCGGATAGGTCCCGAAGCCTCCACCAGACGTGGAACACGCGACCGAGCTGACCTTCGTTTCGGAGATCGAAGCGGAAGCGCCCTTAGGGGCGGCGCTGGCTGCGCTGACCGACAGAATGGTCAAACCCGCAAGAAGAGAAACCGAAGCTCTCATCGTCTTCTCCCCAATAGTGGATAGCTTCAATGCTATCTCAGGATGTACGATAGCAAATACTACAACCATTGCCAATGCGTCACCCCCGGTCGGCGCGATATCAGCGTCATCCTCTGGACTTGACTCCGGCGAGCACACCCTCGCCTACGCCGTCCGCAACACCGGCGCCGGCGGTTGCGATGGTCGGATCAGCGCGAACGCTGTCGAAGGTCCCTGCAGGTTAAAACGCGATCATGATCTCCGGCTGCCCTCGCGACGTGAAGGGTTCCTTTTTTCTCGCCGCCGGTGTTTCATCTGCACGGCGGAGAACGGGCATGCGGGGATCGCTGGGGGAAAAGATCGGTGAAGGCGCCTTCTCCGAGGCCTACGCCTGGGCGCCCGGTCAGGTGGTGAAGCTGTTCAAGGCCGGCGTCTCTCATCTGCTCGGCCGACACGAGGTACGCATGATCCGCGCCGTGCGGGCCGCCGGCGCCCCGGTGCCGGTGGTATTCGGCGAGGTGACGCTGGATGGGCGCTTCGGCATCGTGCTGGAGCGCCTCGACGGACCGACCCTGTTGCATCTCTCGCGGACCGGCGCGGTGACGTTCGAACGGGCGGGCGCGATCGTCGCGGCGCTGGCCATGACTCTTCACAAGACGTCCGCGCCGCCGGAGCTCCTCTCCATGCGCGCGTATATGGAGAGCGAGTTGCGGCACGACGACGGCAAGGTCCCGAAGCACATCGCCACCGATATCCTCGCCCTGATCGATCGCCTGCCGACCGGCGACGGGATTTGCCATTGCGACCTTAGCCCCGGCAACGTGATCATGACGGCGGAAGGCCCAAAGCTCGTCGACTGGACCTTCGCGATGCGGGGGCCCGCCGCCCTCGATCTTGGGTTCTTGCATGTCATCCTGTCCGAGCTCGCCCCGGAAATAGCCGACAATCCGGAGCGGCCGCGCGCGACCAATGCGGCGGCGCAATCCGAATATGCGCGGCTGGCCGGCATGTCTCTGGCGGAGCTGAGGGCGGCAATGGAGCCTTATCTGCCTATCGTCCGCACCTTCGTCGTCCTCGGAAACGTGGTGCCTGCGCTGCGGGAGCAACTGATCCAGCGCATCGAAGCGGGGCTGCGCTCGAAAGACTGAACCGTCCGCAATCCAGATTCCTGTTCGCCCTCTCAAGGCGCTCTCGATCACCGAGCAAATCTCGGCAGCCAATGGAGCCGTTTGGCACAATCGAGTTGTATCGGGAGGCGGCCGTCGCGCTTGGTACAGCCAAAATCGGCATTCTTGGTACTGTTTTATAGCCGGGCGCAACGCATCTAATGGCTGACACCAGCGACCGGAGCGATCCCGATCCATCAGGATGAGTGGGAGCCCCGGTCAATGCGGACAGCGGAGATTGCGGACACGGAGACAGGCGTTCCACACGGCCCGGCATTCTGTGGATAGCCGGTGCGTCCCCGCTCTCTGCATTATTCGACCAAGAGACAAATGACCGAGGAGATAATTCCCATGAAGGCGATCGTTGTAACGGACCAGGCCGCAGGAACGGCCGGGATGAAGCTCATGGACCGGCCCGAGCCGCAGGCAGCGATAAACGACGTCGTCGTTCAGGTTCATGCGTCGGGATTTGTACCGACTGAGCTGGCGTGGCCATCGACCTGGACCGATCGCCTCGAACGTGACCGAACACCGTCGATCCCTGGGCACGAGCTAGCCGGAGTGGTCTCCGCCCTCGGATATGGCACGACGGGGCTGTCAGTGGGACAGCGGGTGTTCGGCCTCGCGGACTGGTATCGCGACGGCACACTGGCCGAGTATGTGGCGATCGAGGCACGCAACCTTGCACCGCTGCCGGGCGACGTCGACTTTACGGTGGGTGCGAGTCTGCCGATCTCGGGCCTGACGGCGTGGCAAGGGCTGTTCCAACACGGCCGCCTTCAGGCGGGGCAAAGCGTCCTCGCACACGGCGCGGCCGGCGCAGTCGGGTCGATGGTGACGCAACTCGCACGAGAGGCCGGCGCCTACGTCATCGGCTCTGGACGCGCCGCCGACCGTCAGACAGTGCTCGACTTCGGCGCGAAGGAGTTCATCGACCTCGACAACGACACCTTGGGGGACGTGGGCAAAGTCGATCTGGTGTTCGATGTCATCGGCGGTGACATCCAGAAGCGATCCGCAGCACGGATCCGAGCCGGAGGAACATTGGTGACAATCGTGGGGCCGGCCGAGACGCGGCCCTCCGATGGCCTGGCGGTCGACTTCGTCGTCGAGTCCGATCGTGCCCAACTGAGTGAGATCGTCCAGCGGGTGCGGGACGGACGACTGCGGACGAACATCGGCAACGTCGCGAATCTCGACGATGCCGTCGCCGCATTAAATCCGACCAAGCGACGCAAGGGGAATACGATTATCAACATTCGTCCCTGAGAGACGCACGCTCATCGATGCACGCCGCCAGCCGGCGGTCACGACCAAGCAAGCGCAGCGTCCGCTGTAGACTCCAAGGCGGACGCTCATAAGCATACGTCCAGCGCGCCGACCATCTCGGCGAAAGGCGCTCTCACTATCGGCCGCGACCGAGACGCTCGACTGTCGGGCTGAATATCCGAAGCGGCTGCCGACCTTAACCACAAACCTCCAGCATTGCCTTAGGCCTACCATCGCCAGAAGGCAGACTCGAGCCGCCGGGAACCAGCTTGCAGCCGGACCGTACGGGCCTGCACCCTGCTCCGTTGCAAAACATCTGGCCGGTCGCCTGCGGCTTGGCCGGCGCGGACTCGACCTGCTTGCGCTGCTCGTCTCGCCTGTTCGAGTCATCTCTTGTAGCAACGGGCTTTTTCTCCGGAATCTTCTCGCATTCGTTGTCATCGTTGACGCGATAGCCAAAGCGACACGCGATTTTCACGCAGGCGTCGCCGTCGGCTTTGAAGCCGCGATCGCACACCAGAGGACAGACCCGACCCGGCTTCGCCTTGATCGCGTCCAGCGCGTCGAAGCTTGCAAGCTTGGCGTCGAACTTGGTGCCGGCGTACTTGTTGAACAATGTCAGCGAGCGCTGGGACGATGCACTCCAGTCCCCATCGGCTGCCGCTGCGAAGCATCCTACCCGGCGCAATTCCGATTGCAGCAACTTCGCCGTCTCCTGCGCAGACATGCCGGGCTGCGATGCGATAGGGGCGAGAGCGGCGATCTTCTGTTCGCCGTCTGCCTGCGTTTTCCTTTCCGCCGCCTGTTTGGCGGCGAGCTCGGCCGCAGCCTTGTCGGATGCGATCTTGTCGGCAAGGGCCTTTTCGGCGGCGAGCTTGTCGGCCAGCGCCTTGGCAACAGCAGCCTCGGCTTCCTTGCGCCGCTGCTCGGCAGCGGTCGCCTTCGCCTCCTCGGCCTGCTTGGCCTTCTCTGCGGCGAGTTTGGCATCCTCGGCCGCCTTGGCTGCGGCCGCCGCCTTGTCCTGCTCGGCCTTCCTGCCGCGCTCCGTAGCAAGCCGGGCCTTCTCGTCCTCGGCCTGCCGAGCCTTGTCGGCCGCGGCGGCGCGCGCTTCCTCGGCCGCAACCCTGCTCAACTGTCCGTTGGCAAGGCTGGCATAAAACCCATCGGGATATTGAGCCAGGAAAGCCGTCCAGACCTCTCGCGTGCCGATCTGCATCGCCAACTCATAGTCCCGGCGGATCGCGTCCTGCGGGTTGGGTTGCGGTCCAACCGTGACCGGCTTGGCGGGGACCAATGAGACATCGTTGCCACCCAGCGAGCCATACACGTAGGGCTCCTGCTTGTAGCCGGTGCTCTTGAGAACGTCGTCGCGGACGAATCCGAAGGCCTTGCGCAGATCGAGCCCCGGCGTCGGCAGCCGCTCGACCAGAGCTGCGGCAAACGGGCTGTTTTTGGCGTCACCATCCGAGGCCGTCGAGCCCGCCTTTGCGGCAAACGCGATCATGGTGTTGGGGCTCGTCGGCTCGATCTTGGCCAAACCACGACCGACGGCGCGCGAAGCCACGGTGCGCTTCATCGTCCTGGCAAACGGATTGTCGCGGCAGGCGTCGAGTATGACAAGCCGAAGCTGCTTCGCAGACTCGACGGCAAACAGCGCACGATCAAGCGCTACCGTCTCGTCGAGCACATCGCCGTCCGTTTCGAGCGTCGCATCGATCGGGATCAGATAGTTGTTTCCGTCCAGCTCGATACCGTGCCCGGCATAGTAGATGACGGCGACATCGGCATCGCGCGTTCGGTTGGCAAACTCGCGCAACGACCTGCGCATCTCGGCAGCACTCACATCAAGCTTGACGTCGATGCTGTCGAAACCCGCTTTCTTGAACATGCCGCCGACCAGCGTCGCATCGTTCACGGGATTGGAGAGAAGCGGCGCGCTCTTGTAGGCCGAATTGCCAATGACCAGGGCGACGCGACGTTCGGCGTGCGCGACTCCGCCCAACCCAAGCAGAAGGATCAGACATGTGACGAGTCTGAATGCGCCCATCGTAGCCCCGCGAAAGCACCGGGATAAAGTAGTATCCGGAACGTTCCCGAACGCAATACAGTTCTGTGACTTGGGTCACTCGGCGTTCGAGCAAAGAGGCCGACGAGATTCGCAGTGATGCCCTCGACGCGCCCTGTGCCGCGGCCGACAACCGACCCGTCGTGTTCCGACAGGATCCGAAAAATGCCAGTGCCTCTGAGGTCGGTACCCCGCTACGCCGTCCGCAACACCGGCGCCGGCGGTTGCGATGGTCGGATCAGCGCGAAGGCGACCTGGATGATGCCGCCGGCCAATCCCAACGCCACGCCGATGCGCCAGGCCATGGTATACGAGCCGAGCGCGTCGTAGAGCACCCCTCCTCCGTAGGCGCCGAGGAAGCTGCCGATCTGGTGGCTCATGAAGGCGAGGCCCTGGATCATCGCCTGCCAGCGCAGGCCGAACATCTCGGCGACCGCGCCCGCGACCAGCGGACCGACACCCATCCACAAAAAGCCCATGATGGCGCCGAACAGCAAGGTCGAGGCAGGCGTCGCCGGCAGCATGAAGTACCAGGCCAGCGCCAGCGAGCGCAGGACGTAGATGCCGCCGAGCAGCGCGAGCTTGTTCCAGCGCTGGCCGGCCCAGCCGAAGAACAGCGAGCCCAGCACGTTGAAGCCGCCGATCATGCCGAGCGTCTGCGCGCTCAGCATCGGATCGAGGCCGCAGATCGCGAGATAGGACGGCAGGTGCGTGGTGAGGAACACGAGCTGCATGCCGCAGACCAGATAGGCGCAGGTCATCACCACGAACGACGCATTGCCGAAGGCGGTCTTCGCGGCAATCATCGCCGTGGCATCGACGATCTCGTCAGTCGCGGGCTTCGGCAGCGGGACCGCGTCGACGCGCCCGGCATACCAGGCCGCCGGGATCATCAGCACCGACATCACCACGAAGCCGGCGAGCCCGACGCGCCAGCCAAAACCCTCGTTGAGCATCTGCCCGATCGGCGCCGACAGCAGCGCGCCGAGCGAGCCCGCCCCGGAGACGATGCCGAGCACGGTGGAACGCACCGTCGCGGGCACCGCGCGCGCCGCCACCGACATTGCGATTGCCGCCGCGGTGCAGGCGAGCGAGGTGCCGATCAGCACGCCGGCGCCGATCATGATGGCGACGAGGCCGTTCGCGGTTGCCATCAGCACCAGGCCCGCGATGTACATGAACGAGCCTGCGATCATGATCGGACGGAAGCCGTAGCGCGTGGTCATCGCGCCTGCGAGCGGCTGGAGAAAGCCCCAGGCGAGGTTTTGCACGGCCAGCGCCAGTGTGAAGTCGGAGATCGACAGATGGATGTCGTGGGTCAGCGGCTGCATGAAGATGCCGAGGCTCTGCCGCAGCCCCATGCTCAGCGTCAGCATGATCGAGGCGCCGATCAGGATGGGCAATGTCGGGCGCAGGACCTGCAACAGGGGCATTTTGTTCTCCCTTATCGGCGCGGCGCGGGCGCCGTCGTCTGCAATATCGATTGATTTTGGTTACACAGACCTGTGTACTTAGGCTATGGTTAGCGCGCGCTGTCAAGCGAACAGGACATTCACCGCCGCATGGCTCCCCCGCCCGCCCCACAGACGATGAAAGAGCGGATCCTCGAGACCGCCGACAAGCTGTTTTATCTGCAGGGCATTCGCGCCATCGGCGTCGACACCATCGCGGCCGAGATCGGCATCTCCAAGCGCACGCTCTACAACCACTTCCCCTCCAAGGACGCGCTGATCGCGGCCTATCTGGAGCGCCGTTTCGTGCAGCCCCGCCCCTCGGACAAGCCCCCGGCCGAGCAGATCCTCGCCACCTTCGATTCGCTGGAGCGCCGCTTCTCCGCCAAAGACTTTCGCGGCTGCCCGTTCGTGAATGCGGTCGCCGAGCTTGGCCCGGCCGACCGCGCCGTGAAGAAGATCGCCATCGCCTTCAAGGAAAGCCGCCGCATCTGGTTTCGCGACCGCCTGAACGAGCTCGGCATTGCGAACGCGGAGGCGCTCGCAACGCAGCTCGTGCTGCTGGTCGACGGCTCGATCGCCCAGGACCTCGTCCGCGACGACCCCGCAATGGCGCGTGCCGCGAAGGAGGCGGCGACGGTGTTGTTGCGGAATGCGGGGGTGGACGTGGGAGACGAGGCTGCGGTGAAGCGAGGCAAGCGGTCGGCCCGGCATCCCTGACGCAGCTGAAGGGTCAACGCGATTCCGCTCGCCGCAAGAGGGCGGATGGGAGAGCACGCACCGCAGTCTCCACCCCAGTTTGCCATGCTTCACCTTCGACCTCTCCAAGAGAGCGCGCCGATATCGCTGAGGGAGTGCACGCGGCGCAGGTTTCCATGCGGGAACTTTTGTGCACTTTTACACTTATCTGTACTGTCGCGATGGTGCGCGACAGAGGGTGGGGCCGGTGCAAGATAGCCAATTGTTGCTAGTCCTCATTGTAGAGGACGAAGCTCTCATCCAAGAGATGGTGGGCGAGGCCCTCGTAGACGGTGGATTTCAGACCGAGATTGTTTCATCAGGCGAGGACGCGGTTGCCCTGCTGAAAGGCGACCCCACCAAATACCGCGCGTTGCTCACCGATGTTCATTTGGCCGGTAAGCTCACCGGCTGGGACGTTGCAAAGCAAGCCCGAGAGATCAATCCAGAGATGCCGGTGGTCTATATGACCGGCGCTGGAGCCGATCAGTGGCCCTCTCACGGCGTGCCCAATAGCGTTCTGCTGAGCAAGCCCTTCGCGCCCGCCCAGGTCGTTACGGCAGTATCGCAGCTGCTCAACCAAGTCCCACCTTCGCATTGATCTAGTCTTGATCAAAGTCGGCTGCCGAGGGACAGCTGGGGTGACGCATGAGCGATGATCCACCGACGTCCGAGCCAGAAGTGAAAGTGCGCGAGAGGGATGAGAACCATCGAAGAGTATGCCGCGAACGTCCGCGAATTGATCAGGAAGCTCCGCTAGAAGCTGAACTCCTGAAGCGAGTGGAGGAAAAGGAACCATCGTCATTTCGGCGTAGTTGACCTTCTTTACACTGGAGAAGGTCATGAATCGAAAAACGCTTCTTCTTACAGCCGCACTGTCCTTCGCTGTTGCCGCGCCCGTCTTCGCACAAGGCGGCGGTGGTGGTGGTGGTGGTGCCGGCGGAGGCGCGGGTGGCGCGGCGGCGAGCGGCGGCGCGTCCGGATCATCCGCGAGCTCAGGTGCAGGCACTGGCACGTCTGGTGCCGCCAATGGAGGTCCCTCGGCCCCATCCGGCATGGGCACAAACGCAACCTCAACCGGCGCTCACACCAACAACTCTCCAACCAATCCGAACGTTCAGCCCCCGACGCCGAACGGCAACACCGCGAGCACACCGGCCGCACCGGGCAGCTCGGGCACGGGCAACACCGCGTCCGGGTCGACGCAGACGGGCACGCCAAACGGGACCGACAGGTCCGGCATCACGGCCACCAACGGTGCCAACAGCGACAACAAGGGGCAGATGAGCCCCGCGGAACAAGCAAGAACCGGGGTCAAGACGCTTCCACAGGATCAAACTCCAGGAGCGGTCAGTGCGCCCGGCGTTGGCGTCGGTCATGCGGCGAATGGTTTGCCGATCGGCACGCCCGGCTCGGGGACCAGCAACGTCGATCAGAAGTGACCCGGACTTTCTCCATCTCCACAGGGCCCGCTACGGCGGGCCTTTTTTGTGACGTCCCGAAGAGGGCTGCGAGAGCGAAAAACGGGTAAACTTGGCATCAGGCGGCCCTGCCGATACACTGGTTTCTTTTTGGGGCGTGCCCATGATTAGATTGTCGTCGTTGCTGCTAATTTCATTCCCGATCATCTGCACCCCGGCCGCGGCTGACGAGATGAAGATCCAATTCACGTTTGGACCTCCGCGGCCCTGCACCACCGTCTTTCCAAATCCCGAAATCAAGATGAAAAGTGTTCCGCCCGGCACGCGCACGATCGTCGTCAAGTTTCGCAGAGAGAAGAACTACGAGATGGGCGGCCAGGAGATCCCATTTCCTTCAGACAACATCGTGAAGCCGGAGAG
This sequence comes from Bradyrhizobium sp. Kon58, assembly GCF_055807455.1. Lineage (NCBI taxonomy): Bacteria > Pseudomonadati > Pseudomonadota > Alphaproteobacteria > Hyphomicrobiales > Nitrobacteraceae > Bradyrhizobium > Bradyrhizobium sp. Kon58. Next base: position 370 of record NZ_JBVVOT010000044.1, on the reverse strand, counting down.
CTTACGAACCTGGGGCCCCTGCAATTCCGGCCTGTACACTTACGAGATCATCGCAAAGTCCAGCACCGGCGCGGCCCTGGCCAAGGCAGAATGGTCGGAGCCGTATCCTCCCTGACTTGAAGAATGGATGCCCGCTGGTCCGCCGTGGCGTGCCGGATTCCTCGCCTGCGCGATGACAGCGAAGTTCGTGGGATGTTCGGGATGCTAGCAGGATGCTCCTGTTTTGCCCGACGAGTCAAACGGCATTGCCGTCTGCATCAGCCGTTTTGCGGCCGACGTAAGCTATTGATCCGACTAGGGTCTGTACTCAATAGGGATTCCCTTCGAAATTGGATTGTGATTCAAGCGTCTCAGTTGAAGGGAGGCTTGA
>NZ_JBVVOT010000043.1:0-46440 GCF_055807455.1 Bradyrhizobium sp. Kon58 | reverse complement strand
AAGGACAATCTGACGCGCGAGAACATCATGGCGCAGGCGGCCAATTTGAAGAACGTGCCGCTGTCGCTGCTGATGCCAGGCATCACGCTCAACACCACGCCGCAAGATTTCCGCCCGATCAAGGACGGCTATATGCTCCAGTTCAACGGCAACGACTGGATCGTCGCGAGCGAGCTGTTGCGCGGCACGTGAGTCGCAAGCGAGTGCCCGCTTGGAGAACGTCGAACTTCTTAGCGGGATTCGGCTTAGCGCGAGCACACGCGTCTTGCTTTCCTGCACGATGAGATAGGCAAGGCGAGCGGCCTAGTGCTCAATCCCGGGCCTTGGCAGATCACAGGTCAGCGGATCAACTGACGGGAAGGAAAAGAAGGCGCGAAGGACCGCTCTGGGTCATTCGCGTCAATTTGCCCGCGCCTTCCTGATGTCCGGTCTGGCCTCGACTGCAGAGTCGATATCGAAAACGCCAGTACCGCGATCCTGCATCTTTCCCTCATTACAGTCGGGTTGAACAAAGCGCATCGAGCACCTTTTGCACCCGCGACACAGGAATGGGGCTTTCGTGAAACTGCCCGACCATTGGAACCAGCGGCCGAGCTTTCTGACGCGGAGGCACGCCGACGACATAACCAGCGCGAATAGCGCTCTCTGGGCGGCCATCCAGCAAGGGGATTAACACCTAACGCCGGCCGGCACGACCTCAACCTGCTTCGGATGCGACGCCTTTTGCTGAAACAGAACCACTCTTGGTTTGCTGTATAGGTTACCAAGTGGTCTTGTTGATGCGTCGCGGTCGCAATGGTCGGCTGGGTGGCGGGCCTTGGCTGGCTGGCAATGCGCCTTCTGAGCACATCACGTGAGAGCTTCATCAGCCGACAAATTTGGAGGCGGTACGACGGTTACTTGCTCGTGTGGTTGACGACGGAATGCGCCTTGGTGGAACCGTTGACCGGAACGTAGGCTGATGCGAGCGCTGTTGTGCGCGTAGAGCCATCTGCGATCTGGGTCTGCAGAGACGATGCGCCGCGGCCGGTGTGTTGTTTGCGTTCTGGTTGTTCGCATCGGGGGCAGCCCAGCCCGCCGCTGACACAATCGATCGTTCTTGACACCGCCGACGTCGCCAAACGAGCCCAAAACCGACCACTGGATGTGTGCGGGTCTGGCCCTTCGTATCTGCATTCATTTTGCTCGTGCATCCGCGTGCGCGGGTTGGCGCACCGATCATCCCGTCTGAGCGGCGCGGCGCCGCCGGAATTCCAGCACGGGCAGGCCGCCCCACCCCCAATTCTCTGGGTCGACTTCCTCGATCACAACGAAGGTGGCATCGAGCGGCTTCCCGAGCACATCGAGCAGGAGCTCGCTCGATCCCTTGATTAGCGCCGCCTTTTCGTCGGCCGTAAGCGACTGCGTGTCCAACGTCGTTCCTTCGCGGGTCACCCGGATGGTCACGATCGGCATGGTTCGTCTCCTAGACTCAATGGCCGGCGCTCTGACCGCCGTCGACGTGCAGTATCTCGCCCGTGACGAAGGTGGCCTGCTCGAGATAGAGCACGGCATCAACGATGTCGGACATCTCGCCCATGTGGCCGACGGGATGCAGCGCGCCAAGCTGAGCATGCGTTGCAACCGGGTGCATCGACGATTTGATGATGCCGGGTGAAACCGCGTTCACGCGGATGCCGCGTCTCGCATATTCGATCGCAAGCGATTTGGTCGCGGCATTCAGCCCGCCCTTGCTCAACGACGCCAATACGGAGGGCACGTTCGAATTGGCCTGATCGACCAGGCTAGTCGTGATCTGGACAACGTGGCCCGAGCTCTGCTTCTCCATTTCAGCGATCGCGAGCTGTGTAATTCGGAAGAAGCCGGCAACGTTGACGCCCATGACTGCAGCGTAGTCGTCGGCGGTGTACTGCGTGAACGGCTTCGCGAGGAAGATGCCGGCATTGTTGACCAGCGTATCGATGCGGCCGAACCTGGCCATGGACTGCGAAACCACCCGCTCGGCGGTGTTCCAGTCGGCAATATCCCCGAGCACCGCGAGAACGTCATCGTCACTCGATGCGTTGATCGAGCGTGCCGTTGCAACAATACGATAGCCCCGACCACGAAAGCCCTTGACCAGTGCGGCGCCGATGCCCTGCGACGCACCGGTGATGATGGCGACTTTCTGCTCGATACCCATGGCATACTCCTGTTATTGATGCGTGCCGAGGGCTCCGGACAGTACTCCGCTCACCTCTTGAGGTACGCGACCCGACTGCGAATACATGCTGACCGGCAAAAACCCTCCCGCCACGCGAACGACTCGACACTCCCGGTCGTGTGGAACGGAAATTGAGTTAGAGGAGACCGTTATGCGGAGCGACAGAGCTGCCGCTCTGCATCTCCTACTCGTCTTCTCGATGAAACAGTCATAGCTCAGTGACACAGCTTCCCATGTGTAGGCTGCCTTCCGCTCGTAGACGCTTATACGTTGATATGATCCTTCTCCTCCGATAGTCGTATGAGCGCACGCGAATACCGCGGGGGGATTGCTGAAGACGCGTCATGAGGCGCTTGGAGGAAAGATACGGGGCGATTGCAGGCAGCTTCGATCGAGGCGCTCGCGATGGGGCGGCAGACCTGCTTCAGAGTTCGGAGTTGCCGACGCCCCGACCGGCGCAAAATATGGTGGAAGAGAGCGGGAGTTGAACCCACCTGAGACAACCTCTCAATGCCTCACCCTCATTTGGAATCCGAGCGCCCCATCAGGGGCGGTTCTCTTCCACTTTTTTCAATCGCCGTCTATCCATCGACCGTGAGTAAGAGATGACAATTCCAAACCCAGTCAATTGAGCCAGGTCACAGCCCACTATTGCTGCGCTTTTGTCTTGAAGTGCCGCAGATATGATCGGTCTTTTCCAATTGCTGCACACGGAAACACGTGAGACTACGCCACGATCATTTCGAACCAGCGCGGCGACCGCCTCACCTTATCAATGGTCCGCCCTCATCCCGAACGGCTTCGGGTCCAAGTGTCCGGCCTGCAAGTCTGTTGCCAAATTGCACAATAAACCATTCAGCGTCCGGAGTATGTCGCTCACCTCAATGTATGAGTGACCGCGGTACGATCGGCGTCTAAATGCGCTCTGTTGCTTTGCCGACTCTCCGGAATTGCTCGGCACGAGGAGTGCTAGAGAACAACTTTTTTGGGCAGGTTTGGGCGGCGCCGTTCAGCGATCGTCTACGCAATGTATTTTCACGGGACCTGGCGCCGAGGTGGCTGCGGTTGCAGGGGCGAATCCACGGCAATAGCCACGTCGGTGAATTTTCAATGCTTTTCAACGGAGCAGACAAATGGAACGCCGCAACCTACTTAAAGGTAACCTTCTAGCCTCGCTCGGATTCGCTGGCAGCCCGGCGCAGGTTTTGGCGGCCTCACCGATTCCGGCCGCGGCGTCGTTGGGCTCGCTTCAGGAGGAACCAGCGCACGCGACGGAAGGTGATCGACTGGAAGCCGACAGCCTCGGTGAAGTGAAAGTCCCGGCTGACAAGCTTTGGGGCGCGCAAACACAGCGCTCGCTCGAGCATTTCAGCATTGGACCGGATCTGATGCCGCGGGAGATGATCACCGCGTATGCAATACTGAAAAAGGCCGCGGCGAACGCAAACTATGCAGAGAAGCGGCTCGGGTCTTTGGAGCATCAGCTCATCGTTCAGGTCTGCGACGAGATCATCGACGGCGAGCACCACAATATGTTTCCGCTGCACGTCTGGATGACCGGCAGCGGAACGCAGTTCAATATGAACGTGAACGAGGTGATCTCCAACCGCTGTAGCCAGATCGCGGGCGCGCCACTCGGAAGCAAGAAGCCAGTGCATCCGAATGACCACGTCAACATGTCACAGTCGTCGAACGATTCGTTTCCATCAGCCATGTACATGGCGGCTGCGATCAACGTGAAGCACCGCTTGATGCCGGCCGTGGAGGCGCTGTACGACTCCGTTCTCGCGAAATCCACCGAGTGGAAGGATATCATCAAGGTCGGTCGGACGCATATGCAGGACGCGACGCCGATTACTCTTGGACAGGAATGGTCCGGGTATGCGGGGATGCTCGCGGACAATCTTGAGCGGCTCGATGACGCGCTTAAGGGCGTTTATCGCCTCGCACTGGGTGGCACGGCGGTGGGTACGGGCCTCAACTCGACGATCGGGTTCGCGGAGGCGGCCGCAGCCCAGATTGCCGCGCTGACGAGCCTGCCATTCGTTACAGCGCGCAACAAATTTGCGGTTCAGGGAGCCCATGACGCCTTGGTACAGCTGTCCGGTACCCTACGCACATTGGCGGTTTCACTCTACAAGATTGCTAACGATATCCGTCTGATGTCCTGTGGACCGCGCGCAGGCTTCGCCGAACTCATTATTCCCGCGAATGAGCCGGGATCCTCAATCATGCCCGGCAAGGTTAACCCGACTCAGGCCGAAGCGCTGACGATGATTGCCACCCAAGTGATTGGGCATGATGTGACCACCGGTTTCGGCGGGGCAAGCGGGTATCTCGAAATGAATGTCTACAAACCTGTCATCATCTACGGCATCACGCACTCAATCACGATTATGACCGACGGTTGCACGAGCTTTCGCAAATTCCTGATCGAAGGCACCAAGCCCAACTTGAAGAAGATCGGGGAATACGTGGACCGGTCGCTGATGCTTGTGACCGCTCTTTCGCCGGTGATTGGCTACGACAAAGCCTCCAAGATCGCCCATTACGCAAATGACGAGGATCTCACCCTGAGAGAGGCGGCCCTGAAGCTCGGCTACGTATCAGCCGCCGACTTCGACCGCATAGTCGACCCGAGGAAAATGATCGAACCGTACGTCGCGGAGTGAAGGGGCCGGTTGCATCTGCTTGAGCAGACCCAACTTGGAGGAAGAACATGGGCCCATCGGCGCACGTGCCGCGCGCCGCGAAACAAAATATTCACCTTCTCCCTGTGTGAACATGTACTCGGACATGTAGTGCGCGGGTAGCCGGGCTGGCGCCCTTGGCGGTAATGGAGGCGATGGTGACGATCGCGCCGTGGCCATGTGCGATCAGCACCTCGCCGGCGGCGCGGCAGGTGTAGAACGCGCCTTTCAGATTGATGTCGAGCACGTCGGAGAACGTCTTGTCGTCCATAGCTTCCGCGGCGGCCCCGCGCGCGATGCCCGCGCAGGGGGCCGCTCCGTCGAGCCGGCCAGGGCGCTCTCGCCTTCGGTGTGAGACACGGCTCCGGCATCGGCGCGAGTCGGCCGACGAGACGCCCAGGGCGTCTTCGGTGGCTGAACGATCGACTCGCCGGCGTATCTATTTATCTCACAGGATCTTGAGCAATCCCGCGGGAGCCGACCTGCCGCGCCGGGCCACTCTCGGGCCAAACCGATCATATCAAAGTATGAATGCGCCATATTGTCCGATGATTGGCACAGCAGACAGAGGCACTCTACGGTGAAGTGAATATCCGCCACGGACAGTCGAGTGTCAGATGGCTTACCAGAACAGAGAAGAATACGTTAGCCGATGTTTTGAATTGACGCGATGAAGCGAGCGTGCCTCTCGGATAAATGCGCGGTAACTAGTGAAGACCCCGGCCCAAGTTCATCAATGACCGCGCAGATTTGAATTTGTAAGCGCAAATCGTCGTGCGATCGGCGCAGATAAAGTTGCGAATAGGGGCGCGTCATTTTGGGCGTCGTTCCGTATGAACGCCGAGGTTGGCCTTGGCAGCCACTCGCAGTACCATCGGAGCCGTACAAAAATGGACTTTGATCCGGTATTTCTATCTCGGTTGCAATTCGCCTGGGTAATCGGCTGGCATATTCTACTTCCGGCATTTACCGTGGGGGCAGCCGCGTACATCGCTGTTCTCGAGGGGTTTCATCTTGCTACTGGCCGCGAGGTCTATCTTCGTGTGTCAATGTTCTGGATCCGCATATTCTCGGTCGCCTTCGGAATGGGCGTCGTAACCGGCGTGGTGATGCCGTTTCAACTCGGCACTAACTGGAGCCGTTATGCTGATGCTACATCGAACGTTCTCTCACCGTTGTTCGCCTATGAGGGCCTGACGGCCTTCTTCCTCGAAGCGGGGTTTCTCGGCGTTCTGCTGTTCGGGCGAAAGGTGGTACCCCGCTGGACCCACTTTTTCGCCGCGCTGATGGTTGCCATGGGCACGCTGTTCTCGTCGTTCTGGATCCTGTCAGCCAACAGCTGGATGCAAACCCCGGCGGGATACGAAATCATCGATGGCCGTTTCTACCCAACGGACTGGATAGCGATCATCTTTAATCCGTCTTTTCTCCCAAGGTTGGCGCACACCGTCGTCGCATTCTTCATCACTGCAGGTTTTGTCGTACTCGGAACCGGGGCCTATCTAATCCGACGCGGACAATTATTGGCGGAAGGGCGGACGATGCTGTCCATGACGCTTTGGCTTCTGACCGTGCTGGTGCCACTGCAGATTTTTCTCGGCGACCATCACGGTCTCAATACGCTGGAGCACCAGCCTGCAAAGCTGGCGGCGATCGAGGCACGTTGGGATACGGCTCGCAAGATTCCCCTGACACTGCTCGCGATCCCCGATGAGAGAACGCAGAGCAATCGAGCCGCGATCGAAATTCCTGGTCTCGGAAGCCTCATCCTAACCCACAAACTCGACGGCGAAGTCAAAGGTCTCAAGGACTTCCCTCCCGATCAACGGCCCCCTGTTGCGATACCCTTCTTTGGATTCCGGATCATGGTGGGATGCGGCATGCTGATGCTCGGCGTCGTGCTACTCGGTGGATGGTTACGCTGGCGCGGGCGACTGGTGGAGACACGTTGGTTCTTGCTTTTGTGCCTCCTCGTCTCTCCGATCGGGTTCATCGCTGTGATCGCAGGCTGGGCTGTTACCGAGGTCGGCCGCCAGCCTTGGACCGTCTATGGCCTGCTTCGAACGGCCCAATCCGTCTCGCCGTCCTTGACAGGCCGCGATGTGGCAATCTCGCTGCTGGCTTACACGACCGTTTATCTCATCATGTATCCCGTCGGATTATTGTTGATGCTGCGTATTATACGTGCAGGACCGGGGTCTCCGGCTGGCGACGTTGCAACGATCGCGGCTGGCAGGCCCGAAGCCCCCGTGCTGGCAGGCGCGGCATTTACGGAGGCGCGTGAACCATGACGCACGTATTGGACTTTGTACCGATCTGGACGTTAATCCTCGGGATGGCCGTGTTCTTTTATGTTCTGCTCGACGGCTTCGACCTTGGCGTAGGTATTCTATACGGCTTTGCACCAAACACCGCCGCGCGCAATGTTCTCATGAACTCGATCGCGCCCGTCTGGGATGGCAACGAAACCTGGCTCGTTTTCGGGGGGCTCGGCTTGTTTGCGGCATTTCCCCTCGCCTTCGCCATCATCATCCCGGCAGTCTATTTTCCGATTCTGGTGATGCTGCTGGCGCTGGTGTTTCGCGGTGTCGCCTTCGAGTTCCGGTTTCGCGACTCGGAGCACAAAACAGTTTGGGATCATGCTTTCAGTTTCGGATCTGGTGTTGCGACCTTCGCGCAAGGAATGGTGCTCGGGAGCATTATCCAAGGGTTCCAGGTTAGCGGTAGGGTATTCGCCGGCTCATCGTTTGATTTCCTGACGCCGTTCTCGATCTTGACGGGGGTCGCCTTACTGTTCGGCTATGGATTGCTTGGCGCGGGCTGGCTGATTCTCAAGACCGAAGGAGATTTGCAAGAGAGCGCCCGCCGTCAAGGACGCGTTTGCCTCATCGGTGTACTATTAGCGATTGCGATCGTCAGCGTCTGGACGCCGAGCATGAACCCAGCAATTGCCGCGCGCTGGTTTGCGCTTCCAAACATCCTCGTCTTCGCACCGATTCCTATTGCCACGGTTACCATCGCAATTTTTACCTGGCGCGCCTTCGATAGCCGCTCGGAGGTCTTGCCGTTCGCCGGGGGCCTAGGCCTTTTTGCTCTTTCCTTTTTCGGAATTGCGATCAGTCTTTATCCAACAATCGTGGCGCCCCATCTCACACTTTGGGAGACCGCATCCTCCGATCGGACGCAGGCATTCCTGCTCGTGGGGGCGCTCGTGTTACTTCCGACAATCTTGATGTATACGAGCTGGTCCTATTGGGTATTTCGCGGCAAAGTGCGATCCGATATTGGGTATCACTGAATCAATCCCGACAAAGGGACAACTGAGACCGCCCGAAACCCCGCTTATCGCCGATCAATCTGGCCCACGTAGAAGTGGAGAAGCTCAAGGCCAGAGCAAGCGCCAGCCGCAGCCGATGATCGTTGGATCCGGTGCAAACGCCTTCTGAGGTGCGCGGGTGATGAGGCCGATCAGAAATAGCGCCGCGATTGCGAACCGAAGCAAACTCGAAGCCGTCAATATAGGCCAGTACGTTAGCCTCCGTGTGCACTAGAGCGGGAAGAGTACCGAGCGCACGTTGCGGCGTACCCTGCAACCACGTCCCTATCAACGCCACACCGATCTCGGTGCGGTCCAACCTCCGCTGTTGCGCTCATATTTTACGCAGTTGTATCGTCTTTTAATTCGCTGGTGCCAAATTGCCTAACTATTGTGACGCAGCTTCGGCCAGAGCAATCCGGCAGGATCCTCTGGACGCACGCCAGACTCACATTGCGAAAAGAACGTCCACGTCTGCCCATGGCTGAGGGACGCAAAACTCCTTCACGACGAACACGCGAAGCAATACTGACCCGCCGATCATCAACGCAACCACAGTGCCCGATCCGTCGAGCCGATTTCGCCGGCCCAGTTCGGCATAGAGGGTCCCGAACTAGACACACGAATGAGCGGCGCCCCGCCCGCTGCCGCTCCAGCCGTCGTTGAACATGACCACGAAATTGGTTCGGGCGCGGAGAGAACTCCGAACCAGTTTGTAAAGAATGTTTTTTAGAACGCGAACTGCGTCCGCATCGCCACGGCGTCGAACCTTGAACCGACATCGGCGGTCGAGACCGGCGATGCCTGCTTGGAGATACTGCCATGCAGGTAGTCGAGCATGAAGCGGACGTTACCGTTGACATACCAGTTGAGCGCGAGCGTGTAGACGGTCTGGCGTCCGCCGGTGATGCCATTGGCAGTCGCGAGCTGATCGTTGAGGTCGATCTGGCTCACGCGTCCGGCGACTTCCCAGGCACCCCAGCCGCCGCCGTCCAGCGAGAACGGATGCGCCGGCTTCACGCCGTTATAAGCGGCATTGGCCGAGTTGTAACTACGACCTTCGCCTGTCAGAACGTAGCCCGCCTGAGCGTAGCCCCCGTGGAATTTGAGACTCGACGCGCCGACCAGCGGCACGCCGGTATTGGCGGTGCGATCGACATTGTACCAGAAATATTCGCCCTGGAGGATCAGCGGACCGTAGGTCGCGGCCGCCTCGACACTGTACACCTGCGCACCCGAGACATTGGCGATGGCACCGGTGGACACCAGCGTCGTCGGGTCCAGACGCAATTCCGGACGGTCGCTCAGCGTGACCGTCTCTGTGTTCGCGATGAGATTGCGCGGCGGCTGGATCAGCCACTGCGCGTCGGCACCGATATGCACCGAATAGTCCTTGCCGCTAATGGGGTTGCCTGCAACGCGCGCCACGGCGCCATATTGCTCGCCGGTGCCTGCTGGCGTGGCGCTCGAGGCGGAGTGGATCGCGCCCGTCGCTGGTCCCGTGACATAGCCGCCGACCCAGAACTGGTCGTTGTACCACCGCGTGCCGGCCGCGGAGCGGAAGTCGCCAGCGGCAATGTTGGTGGCGATGATGCCCGGCGAGGCCCGCTCCATGAACATGATGTCGTTGGAACTCGTGGCCTCATCGAGAGTGTAAGGCAGGTCCATGATGCCAGCTTCGACTGCCATCCTTCCGCCGAACGGCTTCAAACCGGTGTAGCTGAGATAGGCATTCTCGATGCCGGAGACCCCGCCGCCGGGCAACGATCCCGGAGCTGCCCCGCCAAATCCGTCGGAGGTGCCGCCGAAATCGTAGACCAGTGCGAAATTCCAGTCGTTGAAGAATTTGCCGGCGAGCCCGATGCGGGCACGGCGGACGTTCTCGCCGCTATCGAGCCTCTGTGGCACGGTGGCCGCGGTGTTGGGGCGGTAGTTGTAGCCGCCGACATCCCAATGTACGCGCCCCGTGATCGCGACGCAATTCGCTCCTTCGGCGGTGCAGATGGTCGGCCGGTTGTTCGGCATCGTTACGACAACGCCGGATGCCGGTGCAGGGCTCTTGACCGGGATCGCCGCGTTCGCGTTAGCCACGACGGCCGTCGCTTCAGAGCGGGCTTCAGCTTTAACTTCCGCCTTCACTTCGGCCCTGGCCTTCGCCGCGGTCACCGCGTTTGCAACCGTTTGGCTTTGCAGCCTATCGAGCTTCTGCTCCAGCATCTTCAACTGCTGCTTGAGCAGTGCGATCTCCTGCTCGCTATTGCTCGTGGACTCTGCACAAGCTTGCGAGGCCACCAGGGCACCGCAGAGACATAGCGATGATGCAAATGTTTTCCTGAGCACGTCACATCCCCCTGCGTTGATAAACTTTCCACCTTCATTCGGCCTCGCGAACGAGATTCGCAATGGCCTCAGGTCCCGCCGACCTCCCGTTGCCCTACGCCACACGTGGAGTGACGGTATTGCGCCTGCGAAAAGGAAGTGCGCCTCCCAGAACATTGCGCCGCGTCAACTTCAACGCGGTGGAAGTTTCGTCGCGGTACTGGTTGAGCATACACCTAGCCCTCGCGGCCAAGAATGACTGGCCTCGCAACGATCCTCTCGTGTGCTCTCGTACCGATCCATACAACATTCGCAGGAAGTCGCTCATATCAAGGTATGACTGATTACAAACGAAGCGATTATGGCAATCTCCGGCCCAGTGACGAGACCGCGGCCCGAACTCCCTCGTTCATAGCAATTTGGCGCAGCCTATAATGGCTCGTAGTCTAGAGCTGCCATAAATGGCGCGCTTACATGGCGATAGCGGCAATGTCTATGAACTGTGGCCCTCGTTCCAAGGCATTCTCAACTATACCCGCGTATTAACTGCATTAAGCCGATAGACGATCGATTTCTTTTCGCCGTATGACCACGTTGGTCGTTGGATAAGTTGAGGAGATTTCGATGAAGAGTATCCGTTGTTCGGTGTTGACCGCGGCCGCTGCGCTTCCAAGTTTGCTTTCCGCTTCTTTATTGAGCCAACCGGCATTGGGGCGCTCGGCCCCGTCGGGTGATCATTACTGCATGGTGTTCTATACGCACGGTTCAGATTGTGGCTTTACGAGTGAAAAACAGTGCTGGGCGACCGCGTTAGGACTCGGAGCCCAGTGTTTTAAGACACCATCATCAACCAGTGCCGCAAGTCTTTATGGGAGCGTTTCGATGGGGATTCGGGACGCACACGCAGCATACCCAAGGCCAAGTCGCCACGGAAAGCAGTAGTTGTCGGCAGCGAGCTGTTCTGCGGCCAATCGGGCCAGCCCCGCCAGAGATCCGTGACGCCGCGAGGCGAGATAGGAGAGCGCAACGATGTTGGAGGCAAAAATTGCGGCGATCGCGCTCGGTATAACCGTATTCACGGCATCCGCCGCTGCACACGATGACGGCCGGTTCGGAAGCTCACCATTGAAGCCATGGTTTGAAAGTCTTCAATCCGGTTTTGGAAAGTGCTGTACGGACGCTGACGGGTACTTGGTATCCGATGTGGATTGGGACTCCTATCGAGGTGGTTACAGGGTCCGCATCGAGGGCGAATGGGTTGAAGTACCGGGTACCGCTGTTGTGACAGAACCGAATCGGTTCGGCCGTACAATGGTCTGGAAACACTATATCGACGGGCACCCACACGTGAGGTGCTTCATGCCCGGCAGCATGAGCTAATAGCGTTAGCGCTTTCCAAATAGGTGATGGCCGAGACGCCGGGATTTGCTCACTGAGGTACGGAGCTAGTTGGCCTCAGGCATTGGGATCGTTTGCATTGGCATAGAACAATTGTTGACCGCCAATTTTAAACTCGGCGATTGCTTTTTGGCCATCAGGCGAGGTTAGCCAATCTATGAACCGCTGACCCGCCTCTTTATTGACCGAAGGGTACTTGGCGGGATTGACCAGTATGAGACCGTATTGGTTGAAGAGCCGCTTGTCGCTCTCAACCAAGATCGTAAGATCGCCGCGATTTTTGAAAGCCAACCAGGTGCCGCGGTCTGAGAGTACGTATGCGTTCGATGACGATGCGTTATTCAACGCCGCTCCCATGCCCTCGCCTATTTCTTTGTACCACGCAGCACGGAGGCCGCTGAATTCGACGCCTGCTTCTTTCCAGAGCCTAAGCTCGGCAAGGTGCGTGCCGGACCGATCGCCCCGTGAAATAAACGCCGCGCTTTTGTCCTTTATCGTTTCCAGCGCTGCCACAACGTTGCGGCCCTTGATACCTGCCGGGTCGTCCTTCGGACCGATCAGTACGAAGTCATTGTACATGACGGGATAGCGCTTCAGACCGAAGCCTTCGGCCACGAACTTGTCTTCAGCTGCTCTGGCATGGACAAAGACGACGTCGGCATCGCCGCGACGTCCGGTGTCAAGAGCCTGCCCGGTACCTTGCGCAACCACCTTGACTTGGATGCCAGTCTTCTCCTGGACAATGGGCAACAAATAGCGAAATAGGCCTGAGTCTTCTGTTGAGGTGGTCGACGCGACAACAATCGTTTGACCCTCAGCTCTCGCGTGACAGCCCACGATCGCCAGTGAAACCAATGCAACCACGCGTAACGCCGCAAACAAATGCTTCATCTCGGTTCCTCTGCAAAGGCTGGAGACGAGCCCCTACGCAATCGGTTCAGAAAAGTGGCGGAAGAGAGCGGGAGTTGAACCCACCTGGGACAACCTCTCAATGCCCCACTCGGTTTTCACGCCGAGCGCCCCACCAAGGACGGTTCTCTTCCCTCGTCTTTGTTCGCCATGGATCTCATCGAGACTCGACCAGCAGATAAAAGTGTGAGAACCACCGGTTGATCGATGCGCCATTTACTGGGCGCATTTCCATCCTCGCCGAGGTCTGTCCGGACGCCCAGATCTCTCAGATGTAAGCGTAGCCGCACTTCGAGCTCGAATCCCTTATACGTTGATATGATAGCCCTTTGCCGATCGTTGAATGAGCGCACGCGAAGGTCGCCGCTACTGTGCTTTGCGCTATCAGACCAGACGAACGGGATTGGTTTGTTTTGGTTCTCGGCGCAGGCCAAAGGTTGCTCTCCAGTTCGGGAAATTTGAATGTGACAGCGGCTCGATGGGTCGTAGGGACGTGCATGCTGGCAGCTGCAGCGCTGCTGGTGAAAGCTGATGCACGTAGCGCCACCGTTCGTATATCGGATGATCCTGGAGGTCGGATTGGAGATTACGTCGTCAGATACCAGGCCCTACGCGCGGCCGGCGATATGATTATAATCGATGGATATTGTGCGTCGGCCTGCACAATCGTTCTGGGTGCCATTCCACAGAACAGGATTTGTGTTACGCCTCGTGCGGAGTTACTTTTTCACGGGGCCTATGACGCAGGGCCGCACCACAGCAGATTGTCCAACAGAGCAGCGACTGAGAGCCTTTACTCAATGTATCCGGCGAAGGTTCAGGGCTGGATCGACCGGCATGGGGGACTAAGCCGGCGCGGCGTGCTGTTGAAGGGACGTGCGCTCGCGGCGATGTATCGATCATGCAGTGTCCATCGTGAGCCCACCCGCAAGCTTGACGTTAACTCTAGCAGCCAGATTCAATATCCTTAAACCACGGCCAAGCTGATCCCCGCGATGCATCGCCGCTCGGCGGCGCGGCGCACGCAGGAAAACATCGGATGACTTCTGATTTTTGCACGAAATCGGCAGATGGCGATGTCGGTCGCGTAGGGGCCAAGGCGCTGAAGAGAACCCGAGGCACCTGCTTGATGTTCAAACGAGAATTGCGCCGAGTGACTTCAGCAGTGAGGCGGCCTCAACCAGATCTTTGGTCGCGTAGCCTTCGGTGAACCGTAGATAAATCGGTTCGAGCAGTTCGCGCGCCTCGTCTTCCCGGCCTTGCTGCTGCCTCAAGCGAGCCAAACCTGTTGCCGTCCTGAGTTCTAGGGATACGGCGCCCTGCTTGCGAGCCCAACCGAGTGAGCTACTGAACAGAGCCTCGGCCGATAGAGTCAACCTTGGTTCATTTAGCCTGAGGAAGAATTCGCCTTTGATCCGCAACAACTCAGCGACGTACCAGCGGTCCTCATCCCTTTCAGATTGGTCAAGAGCCTTTTCTAGGGTCGCCAAGGCCTCGTCCTGATTACCCGAGCTGAACAATCCCGTAGCGAGGCTGCCAAGGAAGAAAAGATATTGGCTTTGATAGCCTGATGTCGCGAATCCATTCAGGCCTTCGCGAAGGAGGGACAGACCCTGGATCGTGTCGTTGCTCCGAATCGCCGAAACTCCTGCATAGCACTGCCCCCACACGCGCATTGGTCGAAACGTTTCTGCCCACTTAAACATTCTTGAAATCAGTTCATTAGCGAACTCAAAATCGCCGCGCTCCAATGCAACAGGGCACAGGCCGAAAGCCACAATACTGAGAAGCGAGAAGTCGTCCCCTAGCTCGATCGCATCATCAAGCGCACGGTTTCCAACTGTCATCGACTGATCTGGGAACCCTAAAAGCCAGAGAATCTTGCTATAAAATGCCCCCGCAGCCACCCGTTGGTCGAACTGATATCGTTCAAGGTGAAGACGGCCGGGCGGCGCGACATAGCCGCGAAGCATGTTTTCAATGTGTGACCGCGCTCGGGCCTGGTCGCCCAAGATATGCAGGGTCACTCCTACAATCCTCTCCCCAACGAAACGATCGGCCGGCTCGACAGCTTCGTCAGGAAGTGAAGCCAAACGAACAGCGGCTTGCAAGGCACCTCGGTAGTCGCGGTTGAAATAGCGACCGATCCACAGGCCCCACAACGCCTTGAGCCGATACTCGGGATCGTCCAATTCCTCAGCCAGCTCTGCGACCCGCGACCAAGCACCATCGATCTTCGATCCGTCTCCTGTCGACTGCATGTGCGCAACTGCCAGTGCGGAGAAAAGGCGCAAATTGCGGCCCGAATCGCGGCGAGCGGCCGCTTGGTCGATAAGGCTGACCGCCTGTTCAAGCCGTTCCCTGCATTCATCGATCAGAAGATGGTGAATCCAAACGGGGGCAACCGCCTCGGTGAGATCGACCGCCAGAGTCGGGTCTCCACCATCGCCGTAAGCCCAATCAAGTGCCGCGCGAACGTTGTCGATCTCTCGGAAGCCGCGCGCCAGGTCTCCCTTTGATAACTCGTTTGATGAAGGCGATCGTGCGCCTGACCTCAGCATGTTGAAGAGATCGCGAAAATGCGCTGCATGGTCATGAAAGGCGGCATCAGCCTCCCCATGCTCGACGAGCTTCTCGATTGCGTAGGCCCTTGTCGTTTCTAGCAGCTGCCAGCGCGCGGCACCCTGGGTTCCGCTTAAGACGATCCAAGACTTCGAGATGAGATTGGCGATGCCGTCCGTCGCCGCGGCCACATCGAACTCTGCATGTGTCATCACAGCGGCGGCAGCTTCGATCGTGAATCCGCCCGAGAAGACGGCAAGACGGCGCAGCAAGCGTCGCTCGGCGTCCGAGAGCAAATCATGGCTCCAATCCAGGGTCGCACGCAGTGTTCGATGCCGAGGAAGCGCGGTGCGACGTCCGGCAGTCAAGAGCGCGAACCGATCTCGCAGGCCGGCAGCCACCAGTTCAACCCCGAGAACCCCGGCACGAACCGCAGCGAATTCGATGGCGAGTGGTATACCGTCGAGACGTCGGCAGATCGTGGCAATCGACACAAGCTCATCAGCATTCGGGGAGAATCCGGCGTTCAGCGCTTTCGTTCTGGTGACGAACAGCTCCACGGCGCTGTGGTCGAGTATGAAGTCGGGTGCTGCTTGTCCTGGCGCGGGCACGTCGAGCGGCGGAACGCGATAAACGGACTCACCATTGATTCGTAAGACCTCGCGGCTCGTTGCCACAATCGTGGTACGCGCGCATGACCGAGTGAGGCTCTCGGCAAGGTTGGCCACAGCATCGATGACGTGCTCGGAATTATCGAGCACAAGCAGAATGTGTTTCCCCCCAATAGCACGAGCGAGCGAATCCGTCGAAATATCACCCCCGAGTTTCAGCCCGAGCGTGGCGGCAATCGTGGACGGCACGAGATCAGGGTCGGACAGCGAGGCGAGTTCTACTATCCACCCTCCGTCTTCAAAATCGGGCAAGAGGCTGCGGGTGGCTTCGATCGCGAGCGAGGTCTTTCCAATTCCACCGGGACCCGTGAGGGTTACCACCCGGTACGCCGAGACAAGGTCTCGCACAGACTGCCCAGCCTCAGCTCGGCCGACAAGCTGAGTAATCAGCGGAGGAAAATTATTCGCCGGTGGTGTCCCTGATGGATGCCTCCCCAGTGAATGGACCAACTCGGTGGCTTCCTCCGCCGGCTGAGCCGTCCAGTTCCCGAGCAGACGATAGCCTCGGCCGGAGGTCGTCTTGAGCAACGCTCGATCCGAACCGAGAGCCTTCCGAACTGCGGAGATGTGAACGTGGAGCGTGCCCTCGCTAACGATGGCACCCGGCCATACCCGGTCCATCAGGCGGTCTTTGGTGACCAGGTCCGGGGCCGATTGCACTAGAACTGTAATGATCTCGAAGGCCCGCCCGCCGAGCGGGAGAGAGATTCCACGGGACCGGAGTTCGCGCCGACCAAGATCGATCTCCCATTGCCCACACGCGTAAACCAAATTTGCAGGCGCCTGAGACACGCTTCGGTTCGAAGGTGCCATAATACTGTCCGATCATTTCCGGCACTTGGGGGCCGGCGGTGAGGAGGCCCACTGTCGCTGAAAATGGGCGAGTTGGCTCCAGAGGCGGCGGTCAAAACTTAAGAATTTTTAAGGTGAGCATGAAGGAACCGCCTGGGTTGGCGACTAGGTTTGAACCTTGGAGGTGCGATGCCCTATTCCAAAAAAGAGAAATACGCCCTTACTGCAAGCGCGCGTGTAAAGGCTTTACGCAAACCTTTGGAGCAACCCGCGTGTGGCAGTGAGCCGCGTAGCCACGATTATCAAAAGGGTGGTAGCGCGGCCGCGACGCAGTTATCCCCTTCGCTCGCACACGCAATTAAGGAGCCCATCAGCGCTATAGTTATAAACGCTGGAACCGCATTGTGGCTGCTGAACGTTCAGCCGACGAACATGGAAGCGGTGCGACGGTTGCTTGCTCGCGTGGTCGACGACGGGATGCGCCTCGGTGGAACCGTTGACCGCAACGTAGGCTGATCTGCGAGCGCTGCTGTTCGGCACGAACCATCGTGACCTGGCGCTGCGCAGGAGATGGCCCGCGGTCGGAGGGTTGTTTGCGTTCTGGTTGTTCCCTCGGGGATCGCCGGTAGCGCATCCCGCCACCTACCTGACCTGCGCATGGCCTGCCATGTGGCAGGCAAAACCATGGACGATAGAGATCGACGAACTCGACACGACCGAGCTCGAACGCGCCACCTGATCAACGTCCGGTGCAGGGCCCCTGCGAGTCATGACCTATCGATGGGGCTCTGCTCAACGAGCCGCCGCTCGCTCGGTCCGATCATGGGTCCCCACATCCTGGCTCGACCGGCGCTCATCTGGATTTTACTCCGCTCGCAGCAACAAAGGTCAGTTCGGCCAGGCCGACCCGAGGATGATCGAACAGAAATTCTGGCGGACATAGGTCATGTCCTTCAGCGCAAGGACGTCAGTCTTCACGTTGCCGAACGTCGTCAGCGGCTTATTGATGATGCCTCTGGCGAAGTGATCTATGATGTTCTCCTTGAAGTTCGTTTCGCGCGGATGATGGACACAGACATGGTCGCGCTGCTCATGCGTGAAATCGTGGTAGGCGATCCCGAGCACGTCCATTTCCACCCCGGCGGTCACTAGCGCAATAGTGGGTCGCATATGCTCGGGAATCCCGGGCGTGGTGTGGAGCGCGATCGCGGTCCAGACGTCCTCGATCTCGCGCTCCGGCAGGCCGTAGCTTTTCATGAAACCGCGGGCGGCATTGGCGCCGTCGACCTCGAAGCGCAGGTCGGGGCTGGAATACTTCTCCGTGAGGCCCATGTCGTGGAACATGGCGCCTAGGTAAAGCAGCTCCGGCTCGTACTTCAGGCCGTGGCGATCTGCCGTGAGCGCGCCCCAAAGGAAGACGCGGCGACTGTGGTTGTAGAGTAGGTCGTCCTCGGTATCGCGCACGAGCTCCGTCGCGGCGCGGGCGATGGCACTGTCGGGCAGGCGAATTCCGGCGATGAGCTCAGACATGGAGCACTCTCCTTGTTTGCGTAGCGGGTTGGTTGCTTGCCTCTATCTGCCGACCGAGTACGGCTCCGTACAAGGAAGGGATCCCGCGGATCAGGACACCCGTACGTCTTTTCCTGGAATGACGTTCTCGGTTCAGCCCCTATCTCAAGTCGCCTGCCGATCCGGAATCGCCTATCTCGAAAAAAGAAAACTCACCCATTGAGGCGAGCCAAATCAGGGAAACCTCTGGGAGCCAACGTATTCGGAAGAATGTCCAGCACTCTTGAATATCTGTTAGCATGCTCGATCATCCCCGCTCTATCAGACCCGGGGTAGGCGCATCCCATACGTTAGTGTTAGAAAGCGCCGGAGTCTCTCACCCGCCTGCGTCGGGGCTTCAATGGCGTCCCAACGCAGGATCGCATCCGCCCTCACACCTGATGGCTTGACGGGCGCCCATCCGAATCCGTTCACGATGACTACCGGCCGGTGCTCTTTCGGCCGATGATGACAACATCTCGCGAGAAAAGGACGATGCGGAGAGATCAGGTTTGAACGGCTGCGGAAAGCTTACGCGATTGCCCCTTGATCGGCAATAAAATGGAAAAGACAGCGCCGCGAGGTTCGTTTGGCATTGCCCAAAACCGACCGCCATGGGCTTCGACGATCGAACGGCAAATCGACAAGCCCATCCCCATGCCTTTGGACTTGGTCGTGTAAAACGCGTCGAAGATGCGTTCGCTGTTGTCCTCGGGAAGCCCCGGCCCTGTATCGCTGACCGAGATCAGTATACCGCCTTCTTCCGCGCACCTGGTGGTGATCGCCAATTCGCGCGGAATTTCTATCATCTCACTCATCGCTTCAATAGCGTTCATGATCAGGTTCAGGATCACCTGCTGCAACTGAATCTTGTCCGCGAAAATGTGGGGCAGCGATTCTGACAGTTGCATCGTTGCCACGACTTCATTGTCTGACATTGCGGCTTGCGCTAATATCGTGATCTCCAAGATCGCCTCGTTTACGTCAGTATCTGCAATCTGCGCGGGTGCTTTTCTGGAGAAGTTACGAATTCGATTGATGATATTGGCAGCCCGCTTGCCATCGCTGATAACTCGATTAATTAATGGCCGAACCTTCTCCAGGCTCGGCTGTTCACGGTCCAGCCAGCGTATGGTTGTTTCTGCGTTTATGATCAAGGCCGCAATCGGTTGATTGACTTCATGGCCAATGGAAGCCGTGAGCTGGCCCATGGTGGACACGCGGTTTGCATGAGCGAGCTCGGCTTCGGCGCGCTTTCGTTCCGTTAAGTCGAGGGCGAATACGACGACGGCGTCCCCTCGTTCATCCAACGTTGCACCTCCGACTAGCACCGGCACTCGACTGCCGTCCTTCCTGAAGTACTCCTTCTCGAACGGCTGAACGGTGCCGTTCCTCCTCATGTCAGCCACGGCTCGCGTGTCCCGATCACGCCACTCCGGCGGCGTGAGCTCTCTCCGACGCAGCCGCCCCGCGGCGAGATCGGCTTGATCGTATCCGACGATCTTTAGGAATGCTTCATTGGCTTCATCGATGTGACCGTCAGGATGCCCAATCAAGATTCCGATGATGTTCGATTCAAACAGACGTCGGACCTTTGCCTCGCGTTCCTTAAGATCATTGTAGACGACCCGCAGGCGCTCATACATTTGGTTGAATGCTCCAACCAAATAGTCCAGCTCATCCGCTGATTGCGGCGGATGCCGCTTAAGCTGAAGCGTCGTATGCGCATCCTGGAAATCGTATTCCTTCAACGACCTCGCAATCGCGCCGAGGTGACGAGTAATAAGCTGATGAACAATGAAAAGTATGAAGAATGAGGTCAGAAACGTCTTTATCGCCTGACCGGCCATGATGACCCCTGCGATGCCAAGAAGTTGGCGATATATCTGGTCAAATCTGGCTTCGATAATAAGAGTGCCGACCCAGCGCTCTGTGCCTCGAATCGAATAGTGGATTTTGAATTCATTGCGGACCGGCGAGCCGGCCGCGTGAAGACCAGCGGTTATGATAAGAGGGACGCCACGATCCGTAGCCTCGCGGAGTTCGACATAGCTAACATCTGGCAGGCGAAGAATCCCGTCGATCTGCAACTGCAGCTGATTAGCATCCAATCTCCAAAGCCCTTCCCCGAGACTCTGACGATAGCCATTAAAAATTTCGGCTATCCGTATATCGATCGCATGAACATCGCGGCGATAGTCTAAATACAACTGCACGAACGTCAGTAGCAGCGTGATTATAGAGCTAAAAAAAAGCACACGTACGAGAAGGCGCCAGCCAATTCCGCCGAGACCTCGGGGCAGCCATCGCCATGCTTTTCCAAGGTGCCTCAAACGGCACCATCGACGGTGGCATTGGCCTTAGATTTCGCTGATTGGCCCATTTAAAATGCAAAACTCAGTACTTGCGGCGACGATTGGACCAATTGTCGCGGCCCGGTTTCATGCATAACAATTATACGTTCGCATCATTCCGGTTCAGGCGGTAATTTGCAACCTTCGTCTTTCGGGAAGGTGCCTAGCTATGGCGAGATCGACCAAAAATTCGAACTTTCTGTGCTCCATGGTCACACTCGCTTCCGTAATCAGTGCGCCGGCATTTTCAGCGGAACCGTTGCGATTTTTTAGCGACGTCGATTTGGGTTATGGCCAGTCTGGAGGGATGTATCCCGACGTTGTCAGACAGGTTCTGGCGACGATGGGGCGAGATGTTTCCTTAGAATATTATCCCACAAATCGTGTTTGGGCGATGTTGGCCAGAGGCGAATCGGACGGAATACTAAACGTTTATCGCGCCAGCGAGCGAGAGTCTCTCTGCGCCTTTCCGAACGAGCCAACGCAGCTGCA
The DNA here is from genome assembly GCF_055807455.1 of Bradyrhizobium sp. Kon58. Lineage (NCBI taxonomy): Bacteria > Pseudomonadati > Pseudomonadota > Alphaproteobacteria > Hyphomicrobiales > Nitrobacteraceae > Bradyrhizobium > Bradyrhizobium sp. Kon58. The sequence goes on along the minus strand of NZ_JBVVOT010000043.1, from coordinate 25,186 downwards.
GCGAGTCGTCCTCTTCGTGCGCACCGCCGACGTCGGAAAATTGAAATTCTCCACTTTCGATGATCTTGTCGGACACGATATCTCGGTCCCTGTAACGACCCTGGCCATTTTGAAACAACCGGTCGTGCCAACGGAGCTTTCGGGGTTTTTAAGCGCACATGATCACATGATCCCGACCCATGGCAGCATCGACAGCCTGCGCATGCTGGAAGCCGGCCGTGTTGACTACGCGGCGATAAGCCTTGGACTTGGGCTTCGATACAAGCGTGTTAATTCCGCAATGATCGAGCCGCTGCTGACCCGCAGCCTCGCGGAAGGCGGGGTATATGTCTGCTTCAGTAAGCAACGAATCGATCCTGGGTTCGTAGAGGACTTCTCGCGCGCGCTGAAGACTTTCAAGGCGACAGAAGCGTATCAGGCAATACGTCGCAAATATTACCCGTAGCGACCTTCTGCCGGGTTCGCTATTGCGCGAGAGCCTGCTGCGAATTTCACCGATACGCCGACGCCAATCCGCCCTTGCCGCTTTTTAGCAGGAAACGCATCTGGCTGGTCGAGGAACTATCGGAGTTTAGCGTTGAATTGTTCGCGCTCCTCCTGGAGAGACTTCCAACAGGGCCCTACCCACACTGCCCACCTCGTTCCGCGGCAGACTTAGAAGGCTATAGCCGCGCCGCTGCGACTAGCGAGATGAATCCGAATTCTGGCGGTCCTCACAGGGTGCGAGGCATTCTCGCCCATCGGCCCGACCGCGCCGCTCATGTGCGCACGAGAACTCGCGCGGCGTCTGTTCGCCTCGGCCGACATGCGGCGGGAAAGCATCCGGACGGAGATCCGTGCCATCGGATCGGCGATCAGCGCCGAACACGCGGAGGACTAGGCGGTGGATGCACTCTGCCAATTGCGGTCGAGCGATCACCCCGTCGTGGTCTTCGGTCTTCCCGGCGCGAGGCGAATGGCCGAGAGCATCCTCGCCCGGCTCGGCAGCGAAGCCCTCGCGTCGGTCGACGACGCGGCATCGACGGCGCTCTCGACCCGAGTGCTTTGAAGTCGGCATCGCATCAAGAACCGTGTAGTGGCGGAGAGAGTGGGAATCTCTCCCCCGATGCCCCCAATGCGCGAAAATCCGCGGAAAACAAGGATTCCTAAAAAGCCCGGCCGAGTTTTGTGACCACCGGTGTGTACCACCTGTTCGGCCGATTCGGCCGTCAATCTCGGCCGATTTGGAGGCGAATGCGGACCTAGTGCTGCAAGCCCAAGCCTTCCATGGCCTCCGCCAGCATCCAATCACGGAACGCCATCGCCGGCGCATTGCTCTCTAGCAACGGCGGATGAACGAGGAAGTGCGATAATGGCAGGCGGCAGTTATGGTCGGACAACCGGACCAATTTGCCGTTGAGCAGATCGGCGCGAGTGACCGAGCGGCGCGCGAGCGCAATTCCTTGCCCGTCGATCGCCGCCTCCATCAGCAGATTCGCATCGGCGAAGGAGTTGCCGACGATCTTCCGGTCGATCTGCACTCCGAGCGATTTGAACCAGGTCGACCAGGGGACGTTCGGATCGATTAACAACCGCTCATTCACGAATGCCGACGGGTCTCGCGTGAACTGCCCTCCGTTGTAGCGCGGGCTGCAGACCGGGAAGATCTCCTCGTCCATCAGCCGGATGGCGTGAAGCCCCTTCCAGGTTCCGGTGCCGAGACGTAACGCGATATCGACCTTGTCCGACTTGAAATTGGCGAGTTGCCGATCCGACTTCACGTTGACGTGGATGTGGGGGTAATGCTCGTTGAATCGGGGCAAGCGCGGCAACAGCCAGCGGGCCGCCATCACCGGTAGCAAGCTCACCGTGACTTCGGCATCCATGGGGGAAGATCTCAGCGAAGTGAGTGCCCCGGTTAGTTCGGCTAACGAGCGCGCAACTCGATCATAGAGACGTCGCCCGTCCGGCGTGGGTACCATTCGGTGCCCCATTCGCTCGAAAAGCTTGATCCCGACCCGCTCTTCGATCTGCCGAATCCTTTGGCTTACCGCTCCATGAGTGATGTGAAGTTCTTCAGCCGCTCTGGAATAGCTGCCATGACGAGCGGCGACTTCAAACACGCGCATGGCTTCGAGTGGCGGTAAACGGACCATTTTTAGATTGTTAGTTTTGCTAACAGAGCGTGTCAATTCATATGGTTGGGCCGCGTTCGGCGGCCGTGGTCATGTCGCTCTCTGCAACGAGAGGAAGTGATCGTGAACGGACCCGCGAATATCGCCGATTCAAAGCCGCACACGGCGCGCATGGCGCTGCGCGATGACCGACTTGACGCGCTGCTAGGCCATCCGGTCGCCTTGACGATCCTCCGCTTGGCGGTCCCGAATTCGACCGTGATGCTCGTCCAGGTGCTGATGGGACTTCTCGAGGTTTACTTCATCGCAAAGCTCGGGCTCGACGCTCTCGCCGGAGTGACGCTGGTCTTCCCGCTGCTCGCGCTTACCGTAGCGATCTCCCAGGGTGCGACAGGCGGTGGTATCGTCACTTCGGTGGCGCGGGCGCTAGGACGCGGCGAATTCGCCGAGGCAAGCTCCTACCCTTGGTACGCAATCGGGTTGGCGCTGCCGCTTGGATTGGCAACCACCGCATTCATGTATGGGCTGGGGCCCTTGATCTATCGTGCGATGGGCGGGCATGGCGCTTCGCTACAGATCTCCCTGCAATATTCGACGGTGGTCTTTGGCGGAGCGACGCTGATCTGGACATTCAACTTGCTGATGGCGGCGGTGCGCGGCACCGGAAACTTGCGAGTGCCGGTCATTGTAGTGTGCTCAGGCGCAACGCTGCTGGTGCCGCTATCACCGCTTCTGATTTTCGGCGGCTTCGGCATTCCCGCGCTTGGCCCAATCGGCGGTGGCGTCGCACTGTTGATCAACTACGCTCTCGGAACACTTGCCTACGCAATCTACCTGTGGGGCCATATGGGCTTGTTGCGGCCTTCGCCAACCCCACCGCGCCTGGCGCTCGCGCCTGCCTTGACGATCCTCAAGATCGGCGGCGTCTCTGCCATCATCGCGGCGAGCACCAATGTAACGCTGACGCTTGTGACCGCTTACGTCGGCTCCCATGGTATCGCTGCTTTGGCAGGGTATGGCTCAGCCTCACGTCTAGAGTTCCTGCTTGTGCCGATCTCCTACGGTGTGGGCGGCCCGGTCGGCATGGTTGTCAGCGCCAGCCTTGGCGCCGGACTGATCGAGCGTGCGCGGCGCGCCGCCTGGACGGGTGCGGTTATAGGCGCTGCGGTGACCGCCACAATAGGACTCGTCGGCGCGCTGTTAGCGCGCCAATGGATCGGCCTTTTCAACGACGACCCCGCGACCATCCAGGCGGGCGTGCAGTACCTGCACGATGTCGGCCCCTTCTTTGGGTTCTTCGGTCTCGGCTTTGTGCTGTACTGTGTAGGCCAAGCCACCCGGCGGCTCGCGCCTTCGCTGCTCGGAGCTCTGACCCGCGCGCTGATCGCTGCTGCGGGCGGTTATCTGCTGCTACGCTGGAATGCGAGTCTCGACCTGAACTTTTTCGCAGTCTCTGCTGGGATGATGGCGTTCGGGTTGATACCGCTTTCTAGTCTGATGCAGCGCGTTGGCTTCGAAGCCGATGATATCTCCAGCAAGTGAACCAGATAGTCCGCCGGCAAGAACCGACCGGAGCCGCAATCACACTCGCCCCCGACACTCTTGGCTCCCTCATACCTTCGACTGCATTTTTCCCGGAAGCTTAACATGCCTGAATCCCCAGCCGGCAAAACCGGGCTACGCTACCCTTTTCCCTCTGGGGCGCCTCATGTTTGATACGGAGACAACCGCGCTTTTGCGCGCGGTCCTGGACGACGTCTGCGAAAGCGTTTCGCACCGCGAGATTGGAGCACGGACTCACGTCGCTTCGAAAATCCTGGAGGCCGCCACCAGAGGCGAGGTTTCGCCCGATGGGCTAAGGCGGGTCGGCCACGACGCGCTGTCCCGTGCACCCACGATGTGGCGCTGATTGATCCGGAGGGGGCGTGAATTTCCAGGTGACGGTCCTCAAGATCCTGGTGAGCTATCCGGACGGCTTCGCCGTGATGGAGGACCTCAAGCGCGACATGGCGATCCTGGCGACCAGCGGTCGCGACTGGGCGGACCGGACCAAGCGCCTGGCCGCGCGGGTGCCCGATCTCGACATCTTTTCGCACCGGCTGGTCGAACGGATCGGTGGCGGGTGGAAGATCACGGCAAAAGGACGGGCAGTGCTCGAGTTCATGGAAGCCCGCCCCGCTGCGACCGAACCGATCCAGGCGCCTTTGGTCGAGGAGGCTCCGGCGCCGATAGTCGCTGCGACGCAGGTTGCTCCGCTGCGGCAACCCGCTGACCGTGCCAAGCGGCGCCGCGAACGTCGCGAACGGCGGCGCGAGGCGCGCGAACGAGCGAGGGCGAGCGCCTCCTGAAGTGTCCTACAGCGCCGGCAACGCGCGAAAAGAGGAGGACGGGACCCGAACCCGCGCGGCATCGCCAGCCGCTACCGCTCCGGCGGCCCTGACCACGCCCAGCACCCCGCATTTGAATGGAGGGCCCGTTTCCGCCGACGAGAGCAACTGTCGTTTCAAACCGGAAGCGTTTAGCTCCGCGCTGCAATATCGGCGGAGAGCGGCTCCTTCCGCCGGCCTTGTGCTGAAGGGACGCTTCCTTGCTTCCTTGCCGCCTTGCCACCTTGCACCGCATCTTAAAAAAGGTGCGGCCTTAGCAGAAACAATCCGTCGCTCGCTCGGTTGAGGAGAATTGCCACGAGGATATGACATGCGTAAGTCAGCTTCAGCGACCGTTCTGTTCCTCTCCTCTTTCCTAGTCTCCGGCTTCGCCCTTGCTCAACAACCCGAGACTGCACCCGGCTCGAACGAGACCCAGACGACTCCTGTTCAGCCGGACCGTACGCCGCAGCAGTCCGATCAGGCGCGCGAGAGGGAGCGTAAGGCCGCTGAAGATACCCGCGTTAAGCGTGACTGGACAACACAGCGCGATGAGGATCGCACGGGTATGGACCGCATGCGTCAGCAGCATATGGGACGTATGATGGAAGATATGGACCATCGCACCACGGGCGGCAATTGGCGGACGCAGCGCGATGATGAAGATATGGACCGTCGCTCGCGATTCCGCGATGAGGATCGGCCGCGTCGCCGCGTCAAAATCTGCTTTGAATATGAAAACGGCGACGAATTTTGTCGTTACCGCGAGTGAGTTGAACGGACGCGCTGTTCTCACGTAGCGGTCGCCGCTCCAGTGTCGGGTTGCGTCCTGGTCAGTTGCGAGGTCCCTTGAGGATGTTACGCATCCCGTTCTCACCCCAGCCTTGGCTCCGCTGGAGTGGCCGTGCCTCGCGGCTCTAAGGGGGTCAATGTAGATGCTTCCATGAGAACCGCTGATCTCGCAGCTCCCTTCGTGATCAGTTGTGGAACGCGCATCCAATTCGAGCCGAGCTCGACAGCTCCTTCTCCGAGCGCCGGATCGTCGCCTGCGTGCCGATTGGAGCACTAGACTACCGCGATCGCGGTCATCTGCTCGGCCTTGAACCGGCAGCCGATCGGTCATCCTGCGAATGCTGCCTTCTCGGCCCCCGAGGTAGTTCCCGCGCCCCTCTGTAAGGGACTTCTCGCGACGCGTGAGGTTCTGGAGCAGTGTGTGCCTACATTGTATCTTTGGGGCCTCTGTGACGTCGCGGTAGGGCCATGGGGTTCATGCGTCACACCAGGTCACCAACAACAAGGCCGCGACTGAGCCAGAGGTATTTCACCTCGCGCCGGTGAGCTTGGCCATCCTCGATGCGGATCTGAGATATGTTTGTTGCGACCACCTCCTGGCAGAGATGTGCGGAACGCCAGTGTTTGGCATCGAATGTCCGGCTTGGGTCAAGGCGGCTGTCGGCCCCTGAGTGGGACGACTTCCACTCTACCTATCGCTCCAGGCCTACCGCTGCGGTTTGCCAGCGGCGATGGGCAACACGCGACGCCACCGACGCGCGACGCAACGCCGCCGCTACCGAAGCGGGCGGGACCGGCTGAACAAGAAACGGCTGGGAGTGAACTTTCGGGCTACTGCGAGCGCGCTGCCCTCGCACGTTTCGAGCGCGATCTTCTGGGCCAGCATGACGTCTCCAATCGGAAGGTCGCCAACGGGCAGGAAACACAAGCCGATCCTTGGACGGCCGTTTTCGCCGACCTCGCAGACATTCGCAGCCGCTCCCGCATAGATTCTGTAGCGGTTGCCCGTGTCGCCACCGATTACCTCGAAATAACCCTTCTCCGCGAATTGCCGCCGTTGGACAGGCGAGAGGTAATGCCGCAGCAGCAGCAGCGCGCGTCCTTCCGGAGTGCTCTCGGCGCCGTGTCTAATGAACAGCGCCTTTGCAGCCCTCATCCGTGAGCGTTCATCCGGCCGCGACGGCCTGAACAGCCACACGGCTCAGCAATTCAGCCGCCGACCAGCCGGGGGAAGAAAAGAGTTTCTTCCGCCGTGGGGTCGAACGATCGGATCTGCGACACCTGACCTGAACCGGTCCGGACCGCAGCGGTGAAGCCGACGTTCGTCAGCTCGCGGAACCGCTGCTCCGCCTTGGCTAATTCTCGTGCATCGTCCGAGTCGAAGAAGTGACGGCTGTCGCCGGTACTGTCCATCACGGTCTGGATCGGCATGCGGATCCCTCCTTGTTGATCATGACAGAATATTGTTGAAGCTCCGCAGTTCCTCGATCGCACCAAAGCTACTAGCTTTCGCGCCTCGCAACCTAGGCTTCGGTATGGTTGTACGCAGATGGCCCGCAAGCCGGGGCGCAGCTTTTTGGACTTCGGCGAACAGCATCAGCCCGCCACAGCGTCACCGGATATGGCCATTGGTCGAAAGTTGGTCCGCATCCTTCAAGGTGATCGAAATGGCAAAGCCGAATGCCGCAACCAGTTCGGTGGCTCGCGACGTAGTAGCGGAGCAGGGCTGGGGGCGTGGACGGCATCCAGCAGCTTGCGCGAAGTTCGGCGGAGCTTCAGCGTTTCTGACTCAACAGGTTCCGGGCTCTTGTGCGAGGATTTGGAACTTGGCGGCCTAAGAGGCCGTCGTCAGTGAAAGAAGAGCAATCTGTGAATTAGCTCATTTAAGGTTGAAGGAAGCCGTGTCTTAACACTCAGGCGAGTCCGAGGATTGCACCAGGAGACGGGCAATGCCAATCACTACGGAAACGACCTCGTTCACCAAAGACATTCAAGGCCGCTATCTCTGCAACAATCTCGCGGAAGTTGATGCCTGGAAATCCGCAGGCGGGCGTCCGTTCGATTTCATCATCGTGGGAGGCGGGACGTTCGGTTCTGCGATGGCTGAGCATTTGTGGTTCCGCCAGAAACAAACGGGTGGCGGATTGAGGACGCTGGTCGTCGATGCCGGGATGTTCACCGTCCCTGAGCATGTTCAGAACACGGGGATCCAAGGGTTTGCCGATCCGGCTAATCCGTTCCTTTTGAACGAAAGCCTGCCGCAGCCGGAGCCCCCACGCAACGAGGTCTGGGGAATTCCATGGAAGTCGACTATTCCCTTCAAAGGACTAGCGTACACGCTCGGGGGCAGATCGCTCTATTGGGGCGGTTGGTCGCCTCGTCTGCTGGACGAGGAGATGTTGGGTTGGCCCGCAAACACCGTAGTCGATCTGAACAGCCGCTATTTCGATGAGAGTTCTCGCCAGATCGGTGTCGACGAGGCGAACGACTTCATTTTCGGCGAATTGCAGAATGCGCTGCGTCGCCGGCTCTTCGACAGTTTGTCGAGCGTGCCCGGAGCGTTCGCGCTCGACGCGCTCCCGCCATCTCCGCTGCTGAAGTCGGGCGCCGACCCCGCACAGTTGCTTGGCCTGTCGTCGAGCGGCGGACTTTCGCAAAACGACCTCCTAAACCTGCTGAAGCTGGAAGCGCCGCTGGCTGTGCAGGCGCGCCCGCCACACGCGGGGTTCTTCCCGCTGAACAAGTTCAGCGTCGTTCCGCTGCTGATGAAGGCGGCTCGGACTGCGGCGAGCGACTCCAACGGCAATGATTCGGTCAAGGAATTCATGGTGCTGCCCGACACGCATGTGCTGACGCTGCGCAGCGTCCCCACCGCGGCAGGGACCTGGCGCATCTCAGGCATCGACACTAGTCGAGGTCCGATAGATCTGGCACCCGGTGGTGCCGTTGTCATCGCGCTCGGCACGATCGAGAACGCGCGGCTGGCTCTCGCATCGTTCGATGCCACCGGACTTCCGACCCTGTCGCTCATCGGCAAGAATCTGATTGCGCACCTTCGCTCGAACCTTGTCATCCGCGTGCCGCGGTCGGCGATTTCCGGGCTTTCGCCGGCGGTGAACGAGCTGCAGACTGCGGCCCTGTTCGTGAAGGGACGGGCAACGCGCCCGAATGGTGATCTGATCGGCCACTTCCACCTTCAGATCTCCGCGAGCGGCGGCGGCAGCACCAGCGGCGCCGAGGACGAGCTCTACCGCAAGGTGCCCGACGTCGACTTTTTCGATCAGCTGAAGACCTCGACCGACACGCATGTCGCAATTGCAATCAGAGGGCTCGGAGAGATGGAGCCCGCCGATCCGGCCAATCCCGCCGCTCATCCAGGCCGCGTCGATCTGAGCTCGCGGACAGACGAATACGGCGTTCGTCGTGCATCGGTTGCGCTGACACCGACGCAGCGCGATCAGGATCTCTGGGCCGTCATGGATGCGGCGATGCAAAAGGTCGCCGCCGTCTTGGCCAACGGTCAGCCCATGCAGGTGCTCCAGAGCAACCAGGACGGGCTCGGGACGACCCATCATGAAGCCGGGACACTTTGGATGGGCACCGATCCGACCACGAGCGTCACGGACGGCAACGGACGCTTCCATCACACCGAGAACCTGTATGCGGCCGGCCCGGCGCTCTTCCCGAGCATCGGTTCGCCCAACCCGATGCTGACCGGGATAGCGCTCTCGCGCCGCACCGGCGACCTGATCATGACGCCTCCTGCCTTCGCGGCCGAGGCGGGTTTCGAGACGCTGTTCGATGGCACCTCTCTCGGGGACTGGACAATGTCGATGATCAGCAACCAGCCCGGCCGGGACGACCCTGGCTCGTTCCGGGTCCGGCGCGGGGTTCTCGAGGCACGAACGGGGACCGATCTGGGGCTGCTCTGGCTGAAGCGCCGGACGCCGCCTCGCTATGTTTTGCGGCTGCAATGGATGATGACGGCGCCGGACGACAATTCGGGCGTCTTCATCGGCTTCCCCGACCCTCGAAACGAAGGCTACGACAACACGGCCTATGTCGGCGTCAACTTCGGCTTCGAAATTCAGATCGACGAATTGGCCCGTCCAGACAATGCGCCGATCCACAGGACGGGGGCAGTCTACGCCTTCAAGGGGCCAACCGACGGTCCATTGACCGTCCATCCGGTCGGAGAATGGAACAACTATGAGATCACCGTCGATGGGGCCGACATCACGGTCGCGCTGAACGGGCAGGCGGTAAACATTTTCCATTTCGCCGGCGATCCGCAGTCTCCGCGCCGCGGCCTGCCGTCCACCGCGCAAGACCCGCGCTTCGTCGGCCTGCAAACGCATACGGGCCGCGTGTTCTTTCGCAACATTCAGTGGAAGTCGTTGGAAGGCGCTGTGGCATGAACTTGATGCCACTCGGATCGTTGGGCGCCGTCGAAGCACGCGGCACCATGACGTTCGGATTCTGGCTCCCTTGGGTGTCGGCGGCTGATGGCAACGTCGTCACCGTTAAGATCATCCATGAGGCAGATCAGTTTCTTCAGGCATTTCCGGCTCGGGAATTTCAGCTCACACACAGTTTTCGTCCGCCGTATGGGGACTTCTGGTCGGTCGCGGTGCCAATCGCCGGCACGCCGCCTGCAGTCCCGGGCTCAGCCTGGGGCAATCCGGGCCGCTACGTCTATCGCTACACGATCACGAACCCGAGCGTAGGCACGCTCGACTGGATCATCGACCCCTTCGCGCGCGAGTTCGGTGTCGGCAAGCAATCCGCCTTCACCCTGGGCTATGAGCCCTACGTCTGGAGTGCCGGCGAGGCGCAATGGCGTACGCCCGCGCTGGCCGACCTGATCCTCTATGAGGTGAACATCGCCGAGTTCGGCAACGACCTCGACCGCGCTCGCGAGCTCGTTGCCTACCTCGCCGACCTCGGGATCAACGCCATCGAGATCATGCCGCTGTCCAACGTCGGAAACTCTGTGGACTGGGGCTATCTGCCGATCGGCTATTTTGGTGTCGACGAGCGGTTCGGCAAGCGGTCGGATTTCCAGCAGCTAGTCGACATCTGCCACCAGCACGGGATCGCGGTGATCGTGGACGTCGTCTATGGCCATACGGGCGTGGATTTCCCGTACTACGACGCCTACACGCGGCTGCGGTACCGCGATAATCCGTTCATGGGGCCGTTTGCCAAGGACTACTTCAGCAACTTCGGCAAGAGCACGGATTTCAATCGGGCGATCACGCGGGACTTCTTTTACACGGCAAATCACCATTGGTTGGAGGTCTATCACGTCGACGGCTTCCGTTACGACTGCGTCCCGAACTATTGGGACGGGCCGATGGGCGTGGGCTATGCGAGCCTGGTCTATGAGACGCACCAGCTGACCAAGGCGAACATCGCGGCAGGTCGCCCGTACTGGAGCCGCTTCGACGGAGCGGCCGGCAGGCCGCTGACTCTCGTGCAGATGGCCGAACAGCTCGAAGCTCCGGAGGACGTGCTGCGCTCGACCTATTCCAACTGCACGTGGCAGAACGGCACCTATGGCGCGGCACGCGCGGTGGCCCAGGGGGATCGCGGCCGGCTCGCCGACCTCGGCCTGCAGCTTGGCCTCTTCGGCTACCCCGACCGGGAGACCGTCAACGGCGACGACATCCCCAAGACCGCGCTCCAGTACATCGAGAATCACGATCACGAGCGCTTTCTGTGCAATTTCGGCACCTCCAACCCCGACGAAGCCGGCAATCCGCTGTTCGCCGAGGGAGACCGGGCACGCTGGTACATGCTGCAGCCCTATTTGATCAGCCTGCTGATGAGCAAAGGAATTCCGATGCTTTGGCAAGGCGAGGAATTCGCCGAAAACTACTTTCTGCCCGATTTCGGAATGGGCCGCGTCTCGCTGCTGCGGCCCATGCGCTGGGATTTCTTCTACGATGATTCAGGACGGCCCACCCTAAGCCTGGTGCGTAAGCTGCTGCGGATCCGGCGGCACCGCGACCACATTCGTCAGGGCACGTATTTCTTCTTCAATGACTGGGACCGATATCAGCAGTTCGGAGTGCTTCTTTTCGCCCGCTACGACCGTGGTCGCTACACCTTGATCGCCGTGAATTTTGGAGAGACTGACCGGACCGTCCCGTTCTGGTTTCCGATGGCCGGGGATTACGTCGAAGAGCTGCATGGCGGCGCTCTCGACCTGAGGAACGTGCCTTCGCTTCAGCAAGTAGATCTAAATATCCCGCCGCATTATGGACGGATCTGGACGCTGACGTAGGCGCGGGGACTATCCTGAAGACATCGCCAACACACCGCTCGATCAAGAGCCCTCCCGAGGTTTGTCGAGGATCTGGACAACACGAAGATCTGTCAATTTCCAAAAAACGATCCTCTTGCCAAGTGGGGGAGGCTTTCTCCATTCCACAATCCAACAAGTTGTGGGTCGGACTCGAAACGGCCGAAGAAGGGATTTGGTTCGGTGCCTTCCGCATGCTGCCCGGTCTCAGCCGTCCAGCACAACGGAAGGAGGCGCGTTTCCAAGCCACGCCTGATTCCGGGGCCGCGCGCTACACGGCCCCACCTCGACCGACTTGCACTGAAACCGGAATCCACGGATAGCCCCACATCAAAAGAGTTGACGAGGTCAGCTTGTCGTCATACTGGTCTGACCAAGATCAGACCAGCGAGATCGGGATGGAGCTTAAGCGCGCGGTCGAAGCCGAAAAAGGGTTTGAGAAGGTGTTTGCCTTCCTGCGCGAACGCCTGCTCGCGGGCTCGCTCAGGCCGGGCGACCGCCTGGTCTCGGAACGCGAGCTCGCCACCCTGCTTGGCGTTAGCCGGCCGATCGTCCGCGAGGCGCTGCGTGCCCTTACGGTGCTCGGCATCGTTGAGATCCGCGACCGCATCGGCACTGTGGTGGCCCGGCCGGACGTCTCGGTACTGAACGACTTCTTCACCTTCGCCCTTGCCCACCAGGCAGACATGCTTGACGACGTCATGCAGGCGCGCGTCGCGATCGAATGCCAGGCGATCCGCCTCGCCTGCGAGCGCGCCAACATTGCCGATTTCGAACGGCTGCAGCGTGCACTGGCGAAAATTGGGGACACCATCGACGAGTCCGATGCCGGCGGCATGGCCGACTTCGAATTCCATCGCGCAATCGTCGTGGCCTCGCATTCGGAGACGCTGACCGTCCTGCACGGGTCGCTGGCGGGTCTGTTGACGCATTCGCATCGCAGCCGCCGCAAGCTGGTGCAGGCCTTCCCGTCGATGAAGACGTACCTCATCGACGACCACCGGCGCATATTCGACGCGATCATCGCGCGCGACCCTGAGCGAGCGGATGCGACACTGCGCAAGCATTTTGCCATTGGCGACGAATACCGCAGGAGGGCCGTCGTCGGCGACATCGACAAGACCAGCGCCTCGCGCTGATCGCGGACCAACCTAGAAACGGACGAATAGCATGGGACGGAACGACAAGGGCAGCGTCGGCTTCATCGGAGTCGGTACGATGGGCCTGGAGATGGTGCGCAACCTTCTGAAGGCGGGGCACGCGGTGCACGCGTTCGACCTCAACGAGGCCGCCTTAGCCGACATCGTCCAGGAAGGCGCGACCCGGGCCAAGAACCCGGCCGATGCTGCGCAAGGCGCCGACATCGTCATCACCATGCTGCCCGACACGCCCCATGTCGAGGCGACTGTTTACAGTGAGCATGGGCTGCTGAAGTCGCCGCCCCCCTGCAAGCTGATCGTCGACATGAGCACGATCTCGCCGGTCGCGGTCCGCCGCATCCATGCCGACCTGCAAAAAATTGGCGTCAGCTTCATCGACGCGCCGGTCTCGGGTGGGCCGTTGGGCGCCAAGAACGCCGCACTCTCGATCATGGCCGGCGGTGATGCGAACGCCTTCGCGCAGGCCGAGCCGTTCTTCCGCGCGATGGGCACCACCATCACGCATGTCGGCGCGTCCGGCGCCGGGCAGACCGTCAAACTCTGCAATCAGCTGATCTGCGGCATCAACATCCAGGCCATCTGCGAGGCGCTCGCGCTCGGGCGCGCTTCGGGCCTCGATCTCAATTTGCTGCGCCGAGTGCTGCTCGGAGGCTCCGCCGCCTCCTGGATGCTCGACAAGCTCGGCCCCGCGATGATCGCCGGTGATGTCTCCGCCGGCTTCCGGATCGATCTCCAGCTGAAGGACCTCCGCCTCGTGCAGGAGCACGCGCAGGCGCTGAGCGTGCCGCTGCCGGGCACGGCGCTCGTCACCAGCCAATATGTGGACGCGCGCGCGCATGGCGAAGGCAACAATGGCAACCAGGCGCTTTTCCGCGTCTATGACCGCATGACCAACCAGACCACCGGCTGAACCTGACACAATGAGCCTCCAACTCGACTTCCCCGCAGTGCTGGAGCGTTGGCCGAGCTTTCTCGCCGGCGCCGCGCTGACGCTGGAGTTGGCGGTTTTTGCGACCGTGCTCGGCGCCCTGTTCGGCACGCTTGCAGCCGTCGGCCGCGGCTCGCACAGCGCGCTGATCGCCGGCACCTGCAAGGTCTACGTCGAATCGATCCGCAACACGCCCCTGCTGGTGCAGATCTTCCTGGTCTATTTCGGCCTCGCCAGCCTGGGACTGAAACTCTCGGCCTTTACCGTGGCGGTGGCCGCGCTGACCATCAATGTCGGCGCCTACACCGCCGAGATCATGCGCGCCGGCTTCGAGGCGGTTCCACGCGGACAAATCGAGGCCGCCGAAGGACTGGCGCTGTCACGCCTCCAGATCTACTGGCACATCATCCTGCTGCCGGCGATCGAGAAGGTCTATCCAGCGCTGACCAGCCAGTTCGTGCTGTTGATGCTGGCCTCCTCGGTCTGCTCGCAGATCTCCGCCGAAGAGCTCACCGCCGTCGCCAACTACATTCAGTCGGACACCTATCGCGCGTTCGAGACCTACATCATCGTCGCCGTGCTCTACATTATCCTGTCGCTGGTGATGCGCGCGGGCTTCTGGGGCCTCGGCCTCGTGCTGTTCCCGCGCCGTCGCCGGCTCGGCACACCGTTGTGAGATGACCATGGGCGGACATCTCAACATTAACCATTTGATGTTCCTCGGCCAGGGCGCGCTGTGGACCATTGGTCTATCCGTGATCGCGCTGATCGGCGGCAGCATCGTGGGCTTCGTGATTGCGCTGGCACGCATCTCGCCGCTCAAATCGGTGCGGATCGCCAGCGGCGTCTATGTCCAGCTCATCCAGGGCACGCCGCTGCTGGTCATCCTCTTCCTGGGCTATTTCGGCCTCGCCGCAATCGGCCTCAAGGTCTCATCGCTCACGGCCGCCGGCGCCTCGCTGACACTCTATGTCGCCGCTTATCTCGGCGAGATCTGGCGTGGCTGCATCCAGTCCGTGCCGAAGCCGCAATGGGAGGCTGCCGAAGGCCTGGCACTGAGCCGGACCCAGCGCATGATGAAGGTGATCCTGCCGCAGGCGATCCGCATCGCGACGCCGCCTACCGTCGGCTTCATGGTGCAGATCATCAAGAACACCTCGCTCGCTTCCGTCGTCGGCTTCGTCGAGCTGATGCGCTCGGGCCAGATCGTCAACAACTCGCTTTTCGAGCCGTTCGTCATCTACGCCATCATCGCGGTCGCCTATTTTACCATGTGCTATCCCCTGTCGTTGTTCAGCCAGAAGCTGGAACGTCGCATGGGGCGTGGCAAGTTTCACCTTGCACCGGCCTGAACATGCAGCAGAACGCCTCCGCCTCCGAACCGATTGTGTTGCTCCGCGACGTGCAGAAGAGCTTTGGCTCGCTGCGGGTGCTCGATGGTGTCAGTTTTGCCGTCGAGCGCGGCGAGGTGCTGGCGCTGATCGGCCGCTCCGGCTCCGGCAAGAGCACGGCGCTGCGCTGCATCGACCGCTTCGAGAAGGTCGACGGCGGCGAGATCGTCGTCTGCGGACATCGGGTCGACCGTCCCGACGTCGACCTGCGCGCGCTGCGCCAGGACGTCGGCATCGTGTTCCAGAGCTACAATTTGTTTCCGCATCTCACGATCGAGCAGAACATCACGCTGGCGCCCTGTGCCGTCAAGGGCATGACAGCGTCGCAGGCCAAAGACCTTGCGCGAAAAGTGCTGGCGCAGGTCGGGCTCGAGGAGAAGCTTCACGCCTACCCGGAGCAGCTTTCCGGCGGCCAGCAGCAGCGCGCCGCCATCGCCCGCTCGCTCGCCATGCAGCCGAAAGTGATGCTGTTCGACGAGGTCACGTCCGCGCTCGATCCGGAGCTCACCGGCGAAGTGCTGAAGGTGATCGAGCAGCTGGCGGCTGATGGCATGACCATGGTGATGGTCACCCACGAGATGGGCTTTGCCAAAGGCATCGCCGACCGGATCGTCTTCATGCATCGCGGCAAGGTTCACGAAACCGGACCTGCCTCGATCCTGACGTCGCCGACGACCCCCGAACTCACGCAATTCGTGGGCACGGGCAACTTAAAATCATAATAGGGAGGAACTAGGAATGACCAACAAGACATTGCTGGGAGCTGCCGCCGCGCTGTGTGGCCTCGTCATGATGGCGGCGACGCCGGCATCGGCCGACTTGCTCGACGATATCACGCAGGCCAAGAAGATCCGCATCTCGACCGACCTCGCCATCCCGCCTTCGGGCATGATGGACTCGAGCATGAAGCCGACCGGCTCCGACGTCGAAGTCGCGCAGCTGCTCGCCAAGGACTGGGGGCTCGAGCTCGAGTTCATCCAGACCACCGGGGCAACCCGTATCCCGAACGTCCTGACCGGCAAGGCCGACATCATCATTTCGACGCTCTCGGTGACGCCGGATCGCGCCAAGGTGATCGATTTCACCAAGCGTTATGCGACGCTGCAATCCGACGTCGGCTGCCTGAAATCATCGACGGTCAAGGACTGGCCTGACCTCAAGGACAAGTCGATCGGCGTCTCGCGCGGCACCACGCAGGACACGACCCTGTCCAACATGAAGGACAAGGACCTCAAGATCTCCCGTTACGATGACGACGCCACCATGGTCACGGCGGCTGTGTCCGGTCAGGTCGACTGCGTCGCCTCGTCCGCGACCATCATCAACCAGATCGGCGTGAAGAACCCCTCGCGCGTGTTCGAGTCCCGGATTCCGCTGGCGACCTTCGACCTCGCCATCGGACTGAAGAAGGGGGAGCCGCGCCTGATGGACAAGCTCAACACCTGGATCACCGAGAACGTCAAGAACGGCAAGCTCAACGCGATCTACAAGAAATTCCACGGCGTCGAGCTGCCGCCGGATATGCGTAGCTAAGACCGGAAACAATCGTGGCAGCCGCGCGCGGCTGCCACGCCCATGCAAAATCAAGAAGGGCATCACATGCGTCTCGTCATCGGATCCGACCACGCCGGCTGGCCGCTCAAGCAAACCGTCATCGACCACATCCGCAGCCTCGGGCATGACGTCGTCGACGTCGGCTCCTATGACGACAAGCCGGTGGATTTCCCCGACATCGCCCGCGCCGTGGCTCAGAAGGTGACCTCGGGCGAAGCCACGCGTGGCATCATGGTCTGCGGCACCGGCGTCGGCGCCTCGATCGCCGCCAACAAGATGAAGGGCATTCGCGCCGCGGTCTGCCACGACATCCATTCAGCCCATCAGAGCGTTGAGCATGACGACGTCAACGTCATGTGCATCGGCGCGCAGATCGTCGGCGCGTGGCTGGCCGTCGATCTCGTCTCGTCCTATCTCTCGGCCGAGTTCTCCACCGACGAGGATTTCCGCCGCCGCGTGGAGAAGCTGCGAGTCTTGGACGAGCAAGGCTGACGGTTTCTCCGCCATGATCCTAGTGTTCGGATCGCTTAACATCGATCTGGTCGCCCATGTCCCGGTCATTCCGGGCCCCGGCCGCACCGTGCTCGCGCCCTCCTATCGAACCCATTTCGGCGGCAAGGGCGCCAATCAGGCCGTGGCTGCCGCGCGCATTGCCGGGTCGGGACGCGTCCGAATGGCGGGCCGTATCGGACGCGACGGATTCGGCGACAGAGCGGTAGAGAATCTCCGAGCAAACGGCGTCGACACGGATCTCGTCGTCAGATCGGACCAGCCGACCGGCTGTGCCTTCATCACCGTCGATCAGACCGGTGAAAATGCAATCACGGTGGCAAGCGGCGCCAACATGACCGCGAGCGCCGATGACCTCCCCATCGCGCTATTCGGCCGTGACACAATCCTGGTGCTTCAAATGGAAGTGCCTTTCGCAGAAGCGCTGGCGGCCGCACGCAAGACGAAATCCGTGTCCGGTACTGTCATCTGGAATCTCGCACCCGTGCCGGAGTTGATGACCCGCGAGATGGTGGTCGAGCTTCTCTCGGTGACCGATTATCTCCTCGTCAACGAGCATGAGGCTCTGGATGCAGCCAGGGCCATCGGCTTCGCCCCGTCGCCGGATTACGACGCCGCAGCCGCCGAACTTGCCAGGGCCGGTGACCTCAACTGCATCGTAACCGCTGGCGCGCTAGGCGCACTCGCCTTCACCGCCGATGGCAAGCGTCTCCGCGCGCCTGCTCCCTGCATCACCCCCATCGACACAACCGGGGCCGGCGATGCCTTCGTCGGCGCCTTCGCGTCTATGGTAAGTGAGATAGTGCCGTTGCAAAAGTCTTTGGAAATTGGATGCGAGGCTGCCGCATTAAATTGCCTTAAAGAGGGCGCGCAGGACGGAATGCCGGTCAGAGGTGCGGTAAACTCGATCGCCTGACCATCAGAGATCGTTCACGCACGATGGCTGGCAGCAGGATTCTTGGCTTGCGGGGGATCGCCTTCGCCGACGAGAGCACCTGTCGTTTGAAGCCGTTCTGAACAAGGGGCCGTTGAGAACACACGGCGTCCAGATTTCGGTCAGCTCGATATCGCCATGGGTCCGAGCTAGATGATCGTCCCGACGGCATTCGTTCGCGGTCCAGACCAGCAGATGTTCTCGCCCAGCCCCCGCCGCACTCTCGGAGCCAGCTTCAATCAGGGACGAGAATAGCTCGGATGGGATCAGGTGGATTTGGTGCAGATTGAGGAGGGAGGCTGGCGACGGCTCGATAGCGTTGCCGGACGAACGCGCCGGCTTGGACGTTGCCTTTGACGCGATCTGATCCGGCGACGGCTTGCTGATGTGGTGGTCGAGATCGTGGCTACAGCCAATCCTTTCGCTAGGCCAACAGATCCTGTGTCGACGGCATCAGGCGGCCCGGGCGAGCAATCACCGCTCCCGAGCGGAATGGCGAAGGACTCCGAAACAAGCCCACGAGCAGGGCCTTAAGCTAGGGGAAGTGGGACGCCCGTCAGCCGCCCTTGGTCGACACGAACCCTTTCTCGGCGAGTGGTGGTAAGCGCTTGACCGAGGAAAAGCCGCGCCCTCGACGAGCGCGGCTTGTTGCTGTCGGGGCCTGTCACCAGCGGTGATGGTGCCAGCGGTGCCGCACGACCGGATATGATCCGCGGTAATAGGCGTAAGCAGGCCGCACGGCTCGGCGGTACCGGTAGCCGTAAGACACGGGCGCTGTGTAGTAGGTCGTGGTGGCGTAACCACCACCCCAGCGATAGGGCTCGTCGTAGCCGTAGTCGTAGGCGTAGGGTCCGCTGTAATAGCCCGCTCCATAATAGCGGGGGCCACCGTAGTAGCCGTAGCCAGGTCCCCATCCATAAGCCGACGAGGCAAGTCCACCGATTACGGCGCCGGCCAACAGACCGCCGGCGATGCCCGGTCCCCAGCCACCTCGCCAGTGGGCTTCGGCAGGAGAGGTGGTGGCCACCGAGGACAGACCAAGAGCGCCGACCATCAGCGCCGACATCGCGATCTTCTTCATCGAGATTCCTTTCACATTGCTCGCGCCCTACCGATAACGGGAAAAAGAGGCAATGGTTGCAGCCGCCCGGGCGGCGCGGGCAATGGAATCCTCGCCGCCGGAGACGGCGCGCGATGCGCCAGTACGGAGCCCGCCGCCGTGACCGCTACGGCCGCCCCGCTTGCATCCAGAAGGTCCGGCCGAAGCCAACGCCTGCAGCTCGGTCGGACCGCGCGAAAGAGCCGAGCAAAGGCTCCTTCTCGAGCGGCTAAGCCAGCGGGAATAACCGGAAACTTTCCGGAGTGCCTTGAGTTGGGAGCGACTGGGTTCGGTCTCCGGAGGGAGTGAGTATGGTCGACGAAGTCGTCTTGAAGAACGCCATGGAGACCGCCTGGACGGTGTACCGGGCGCAGCACCCCGAGGTCGATCCGCACGACAGCCGGCGCTGCCTGCTGGAGCGCCACCTCCACAGCAGGTCGGAAGCGCGAGAGAGCGATACCGAAGAACTCGCTGGCTTCGGGATAGCCTATCTGCAGCGGCTTCCTCGAGACGAATGTTGACGGCCATGAAGACGCTTGCAGCGCGAGTGGCCCGCGGAAGCACGAGGCCTGATTGGACGCTGCTCGCGATTTCGGCCCTCATTTCCGCGACGATCGTGACTGTCCTGCGGTTCGTGTTCGGAGCCTAGCCGATGCGGATTGCGCAGCTTGCTCCGTTGGCCGAGAGCGTACCTCCAAAGCTTTACGGCGGCACTGAGCGTGTGATCGCCTGGCTCGTGGACGAACTGGTCGAACTCGGACACGACGTCACCCTGTTCGCCAGCGGGGATTCCAAGACGAAGGGAAAGCTCCACGGCGTGTGGCCGCGCGCGCTGCGCCTGGGGCGGAAGGGTGCCGATCCGAATGCCGCCTGCGCGCTTCTGATCGAGGCCATCGCCGAGCGCGCAGGCGACTTCGACGTGATCCACTCCCACATCGACTGGTTGCCCCTTCCGGTGCTGAGCCGAACCGGCGTGCCTTTTCTGACCACGATGCACGGCAGGCTAGACCTTCCTTGTCTGCCCGAGGTAATCGGCATCTTTGCAGACGCTCCATTCGTCTCCATTTCCGCCGACCAGCCTCGGCCACTTCCGGAGGCGAACTGGATCGCGACGATCCAGCACGGACTGCCGAAGGATCTGTTTCGGCCGTCCTACGAACCGGGTTCCTACCTGGCCTTTCTGGGGAGGCTGACGGCTGACAAGGGACCGGAGGACGCCATACGCATCGCGCGCGCGGCGCGAATGCCGCTGCGAATTGCCGCCAAGATTCCTCGGTCGGAGACGGCCTACTTCAAGAACAAGCTCGAGCCGAACATCGATGGCCAGACGGTTCAACTCGTCGGCGAGGTCGACGACGCGAAGAAGCAGCCTTTCCTCGCAGACGCAGCGGGCCTGCTATTTCCGATCGATTGGCCCGAGCCGTTCGGTCTGGTGATGATCGAGGCGATGGCGTGCGGGACGCCCGTGATCGCTTATCGATCAGGGTCGGTGCCTGAAGTTGTGGAGGACGGCGTCACCGGCTTCATCGTCGACGGTCAGGAGCAGGCGATCAGGGCGGTGAAAGAACTGGGCCGACTGGACAGACGAGTGGTCCGCGCCCGGTTCGAAGAGCGCTTCGCCGCAAGCCGGATGGCGCATGAATACGAGACCCGATATCGCAACCTGATCGCTCGTGGAGGACGCTGCGGGTGAGAGATCCGCGGCTGGCTTGTGGCACTGGCGTGAATGGAATCCTTGGCCATGCCGTTTTCGAATCAGGAGCAAGTTGAATTCTAGAGTTGAGGTCGGCATCCGAACGGGCGTGGCTTGGACGTACTCTGCGATCGCTCTCAATACGTGCTCTCGGGAGCTCCCGCGCAAAGCATGCCTCGGTTTGCTGCCAATGTATGTCGGTTCCTGACGCGGAACTTTCGCCCCGAAACAACATTGTGGTTGGTGGCAAAGGCTGAGTCATGAAAAACGAACCATCCCGGATCTCAAAATTCTTCGGTGATTTGGCTAACAAGACCTCGCTTGCGGCTGGGCGCGCCTCGACCTTCCTGTTAGCTGCGGGTGTGGTGGTCGTGTGGGGCATAAGCGGCCCGCTCTTCCAGTTCTCGGACACTTGGCAGTTGGTCATTAATACTGGGACCACAATCGTAACTTTCCTTATGGTATTTCTGATTCAGAACTCGCAAAACCGTGACAGCGCCGCCATTCAGGTAAAGCTGGACGAACTCATTCGCGTGAGTGCGGCGCGCAATAGTCTCGTGGGAATTGAGCACCTCACAGACGATGAGATTGAGGAGCTTCGCTCAAAATGTGAAGCGCGTGCCAAGGCCGAAAAAGCCGGAGATGAGACACTCGACCGGACCCGACAGTCAGCGCGGCGAGCCGCCGAGCAGATCGCCAGCTGACGATGTCAACGCCGACATCATCGAAAAGACCGGTAGAAAATATCGACGCCATCCTGCGGCTTGAAAAGCAGGATGAGGAAAAGATCGCTCTTCATCATCGTGTTTTTCATGCAATCGGATCGTTTGCGGGCACTCCGCAGTTCGTGGTGCTGCAGTGCGGGGCGGTGGTGTGTTGGATTGCCTTCGGCCGGGTATTCCCCGATCGCGCGCTTGATCCATTCCCGTTCCCGCTGCTCGGGACATTCCTCGCGCTGGAGGCGGTACTTCTCACCTCCTGTGTCCTCATTCGCCAAAATGCGACCGACCGCATTTTGGAGAAGCGAGATCGTCTAGAACTTCAGATTAATCTGCTCTCTGAACGGGAGGCGACGCGGTCTTTGAGAATATTGCAGAAGCTTGCCAGGCGGCTGAATGTCGATGACGAGGATTGCCAACAAGACGAATTGGCGCAGGAGACGTCTGTTGATCAACTTGCCCGAGGCTTGCGCGAGCGCGAGCAGGCTGAAAAGGCTCAATGAGATGTCCGCCCGGAGGACGACATGGGGGGCGCTCTGATGCCACCTGCGCCATCGTGTTCATCTGCACGAGCTCTTCCTGAGCAGAGTCCGTGCGATGCGCGCGGTGCTAGAATTTGAGCGTCGTCCTGAGGCCGAATACCGACGCATTTTTGAGGGCCTTGCCGGCGAATGGCGTCGCCTGCCCGGTGGCGCCCCCGCCCGGGTGGATGATGTATTGGAAGTTTGGCTGCAACGACCAGCCCTCCTTTATCTGGTATTGGTAGACCGTCGTCAGCAACCCCTCGAAGTTTCGCGAGGGCCAGTTGGGATTCACCAGCATGCGGTAGTCGGCGTCGAGCGCCTGCGCCCGTTTGGACAGATGGGCATAGCCCGCGGCGATCCCGAACTTGTCATCGGGCCGGCCATCACGAAGCCCAATGAACTCGACGCCGGCATCAGCGTAGAGATCGATCAGGTTGCGATCAGCGGGCGCGCCGGCGGCCCTTGCGAACACACCGATCCCGCGATTGTCGCTGTGAGGCACGCGGTAGATCTGTTGCTCGAAGACCGCCCAACCACCGATGTCTCCTGCGAGCAATAGCGGCTCGCCGCTGCTACCGGGAGCGGCGAGCGAGCTGCCGTTCGACGCGAGCTGTTGATCCGCGAAAGAGCCAAAGTGCCGCCAGCCGCCGAACTTGATCTGGCCGGTCAGGTTGGGATCGCCCTTCTTGTTGTTCCAGGCGTACTGGATCTGACCCAGTAACAACGGCGGATCGTTGACGCGGAAATTCACGCCGTAGCGATTGCGCTCCTGCGGGTCGCCCGATCCGGGGCCGGCTTGGTCGCCGTCGAAGATCCCGCCCAGAACGGAAAGCTGGTCGGTCACGTTGACCAGTAGCCTTGCGCCCATAGCCGCCAAAGGTGGCGAAGGTCCGCCGCTGGGAAGATCAAGCGACGTGATCGCGGGCCAACCCATTGAGGCGTTGGTGAACACGTCTGTATATCTGGTGTTGAAGAATTCGCTGTCGGCGGCGAGCTGACCCACTTTCAGCGAGATCCTCTTCGCGCCCCACTGCTTCTCGAAATACGCTTCGTAGAGACGCGTTGAGGGAAGGGCCTCGATTCCGCTGACGACGAAGAAGTTCTGAAGATTGCTCCGGGACAGGCCGTCGCCATGGATCTGGAACATGTTGGCGTGAAAAGTGAGTTTGTCGATGCCGACGAGCTTCTGCAGATCGACATCCACTGCGAGGTTGAGACGGCCTTCGTAGATAGCTCCCTGTTTCAGGCCGCCGGAAGCGTTACCAAACGCCTCGCCTATGTAAGTGGCCGCGAACTTCACGCCGTACTTCTGCAGCGGATTGGGCAGAATGCCGAGCGTCTTTTCCTCCACGGTGCTCTCACCCGTGTCCGGATCGGCCGGCTTGTCGTCGTCGGTCTTCTTATCCTCCTGGGCCGCGGCGCCGGCTGCCAGGAGGATGACTACCGACATCGAAAGAACGACCTGCCTATAGACTCGGTGGGGTCTCGACACGCGACTTCCTGATCTCGAAGATGGCCTTACGAATTGCCTGATCTTGCAAGGCAAGTCCACCGTGGAGGCAATTTCCAAAAGGTCGGTCAGACCAGCTGGCCTATCGCAATCATTTTTGAATCGCGGCACGCGAAATGTTGGCTATGATAGGTTTTCCCTTCTGGGGGCATTCATGTTCGATCCGTCAACTAGTGCGCTATTGCGCGCGGTCTTAAACGAAGTTTCCGAGAGCGTTTCGCACCGCGAGATTGGAGTGCGTACCCATGTCGCCTCAAAGATACTGGAGGCTGCTACCAAAGGTGAGGTATCACTAGACGAACTCAGGCAGGTAGGCCGTGATGCCCTTTCGCGTGCACCCACGATGTGGCGCTGATCGGTCGAGGCGGGCGTGAATTTCCAGGTCACGGTGCTGAAGATCCTGGTGAGCTATCCGGACGGCTTCGCCGTCATGGAAGACCTCAAGCGCGACATGGCCATCCTGGCGACCAGTGGCCGCGAGTGGGCGAATCGGACCAAGCGCCTCGCCGCGCGGGTACCCGATCTCGATATCTTTTCTCAAGGCTTAGTCGAACGCATCAGCGGGGGCTGGAAGATTACGGCAAAGGGTCGGGCAGTGCTTGAATTCATGGAAGCCCGCCCGGAGGCATCCGAGCCGGCCCAACAGGCCGCAGCCGATGAGGCTCCCAAATTGGTATCCGACACAGCGCCCGTTCCTCCGCTGCGACAGCCCGCCGACCGTGCCAAGCGGCGGCGCGAACGCCGTGAACGTCGTCGGGAGGCGCGCGAACACGCGAGAGCAAACACCTCTTGAGGTAGATCGAAGTCCAAGAAGAAGCCGCAGCCTAGGCGCGGCGGCTGAAATAGTCCCAAACTGTCCATTACGCCTCCCCAGCCCCAAGCGCACCGCCCTTACGTTGCTTGCGGCCAGGCCGATGCGACCTAAGAACGGTTTTGCTTCGGGTATCGGGACGGGGACTTGTGCACGGGTCCATCTACCCAGCCGGCAGAGCCGCGAATGGCAAGGACGGAAGCGGAACCGAACGGTAAACGACCGTCCCGCCGGCCCGCACCACGCCCAGCATCCCGGCTTTGAATGGAAGGCCCCTTTTTGCCGACGAGAGCCCCAGCCGAGGTGTGCCTGGAGACATCGAGGAGGACGCAGGCGTCCGGAGACCGGGTAGGCCCGGCTAGGCGGGCTCCGTCAGAGAATCGAGACGTTTCCGGAGAAATGCCAGCACCACGATCTCGTCGGAAGTGAGCTTGGCGTACTGGCGCTTGAACTTCTGCGCGATCTTGGTCTCAATCATCTTCACGAGGTCACCTGACAGGTAGGCGTTCAGGACTTCCGGGTGCACGTAGCACTTGCGGCAGATGGCCGGTGTGTTGCCGAGCTGCTTCGAGACGCTTTCGATCGCGGTGACGACGTTGCGCTTCGCCTCGGCCTGGCTGTCGTACTTCTTGAATTCGGCAAGCGCCAACGCCGCCAGAACGGTTCCCGCCCAAGTCCGAAAATCCTTGGCGCTGAGGTCCTCGCCCGTGATGTCCTTGATGTAGGCGTTGACGTCGCCGGAATCGACGGTGCGGGGCTGTCCGTCGTCGTCCA
>NZ_JBVVOT010000042.1:0-50045 GCF_055807455.1 Bradyrhizobium sp. Kon58 | reverse complement strand
CCGCTTCACCTCTCCCCGCTTGCGGGGAGAGGTCGGATCGCTCTTGCGATCCGGGTGAGGGGATACAGGTCTCTCGACCATCTCGCGTGCGGAGAGAGGCCCCTCACCCCAACCCTCTCCCCGTAAGAACGGGGCGAGGGAGCGCACCGACGACACGGCGCTGTCAATGGGCTGACGTGGCACTCCGTTTTGTGGCACAAGAGCCGCCTCCGCCGACCGAGCAACGAGGCCACGCATGCCCGCGCCAAAACCGCCCGCCTTCGAGACCCTGAGCCTGCATGCGGGCCAGCATCCGGATCCCGCGACCGGCGCCCGCGCGGTGCCGATCTACCAGACCACGTCCTATGTGTTCCAGGATTCCGATCACGCTGCCGCACTGTTCAATCTCGAGCGCGCCGGTCACATCTATACGCGCATCTCCAATCCGACCACTGGCGTGCTCGAGGAACGGCTCGCGGCGCTGGAAGGCGGCGTCGGCGCGATCTGCACCGCGAGCGGCATGGCCGCGCTGCATCTCGCCATCGCGACGCTTCTGAGCGCCGGCGACCATATCGTCGCGTCGAGCTCGCTCTATGGCGGCACCATCAATTTGCTGGCGCACACGCTGCCGCGCTTCGGCATCACCACAACGTTCGTGAAACCGCGCGATCTCGACGCGTTCCGCGCGGCGATCAGGCCGAACACGAAGCTGGTGATCGGCGAGACCATCGGCAATCCCGGGCTGGAGGTGCTGGACATTCCAAAAGTCGCTTCGATCGCGCATGACGCGAAGATTCCGCTGCTGATCGACAATACCTTTGCCACGCCCTATCTCAGCCGTCCGATCGAGCTCGGCGCCGACATCGTCATGCATTCGGCCACCAAATGGATCGGCGGCCACGGCATCGCGATCGGCGGCGCCATCGTCGACGGCGGCCGTTTCGACTGGCGTTCATCCGGAAAATTCGGCGTGCTGACCGAGCCCTATGGCGGCTATCACGGCATCGTCTTCGAGGAGCAGTTCGGCACCGCCGCCTTCATCATGCGCGCGCGCACCGAAGGCCTGCGCGATTTCGGCGCCTGCCTGTCGCCAACCAATGCGTTCCAGTTGTTGCAGGGCGTCGAGACGCTCGGCGTACGCATGGACCGCCACATCCAGAACACGCATCTCGTGCTGGAAGCGCTGAAAGCCAACAAGGCGGTAGATTGGGTGCTGCATCCCTCGCTGGAGGACCACACGGACTACCAGCTGGCAAAGACATTGCTGCCGCGCGGCGCCGGCTCGATTGTCTCCTTCGGCATCAAGGGCGGGCGGCCTGCTGGCCGCAAGTTCATCGAATCGCTGCGCATGATTAGCCATCTCGCCAATGTCGGCGACGCCAAGACGCTGGTGATCCATCCGGCGTCAACCACGCACCAGCAGATGGACGCCGAGCAGCTCAAGGCCTCCGGCATCGGCGAGGAGCTGGTGCGGCTCTCGGTCGGCATCGAGACCGCCAGCGACATCATCGACGATCTCGCGCAGGCGCTGCGCATCTCGCAAAAGGTCTGACACCATGAAGCTCTCCGTCAACGGCGCCGAGGTGCTGGTCGCAACCGGCGGCTGCGACTTCGACAGATCCCTGCCCACGGTCGTCTTCCTCCATGGCGCCGGCTTCGATCATTCGACCTGGGCACTGCACACGCGCTGGTTCGCCCATCACGGCTTTGGCGTGCTGGCGCCTGATCTGCCTGGCCACGGCCGCTCGCCCGGACCGTCGCTCGGCGGCATCGCCGAGATGGCCGACTGGACGGCCGCCCTGCTCGATGCGGCCGGAGCGACGAAAGCGCATCTGATCGGTCATTCCATGGGATCGCTGATCTCGCTGGAGACGGCCGCACGTCATCCCGACAAGGTGTCCGCGCTCAGCCTGATCGGCACCGCCGCGACCATGACAGTCGGCCCGGATCTGCTGAAAGCGGCAGAAGCCAATTCGCAGGATGCGAACGACATGGTCTCGATCTGGGGCCTCGGCTTCAACGCCGAGTTCGGCGGCAGCCTCGCACCGGGCCTGTGGATGCATGGCGGGGCGCAGGCCGTCTTGAAACACTGCGAGCCGGGCGTGCTGTTCCGGGATTTGTCCGCCTGCAATGCTTACGCGAATGCGCTTGCCGCCGCCGGGAGCGTGAAGGTGCCCACGACGCTTATCCTCGGCGAGCGAGACATGATGACGCCGGTGAAGGCCGGCAAGGCACTCGCGGCGGCGATCCCGCATGCGAAGACCGTCGTGGTGCCGGGCGCCGGCCACATGATCATGGCCGAACGCCCGGATGAACTGCTCGCTGCGCTACGGAACTGACAGGATCAATCGTCCATCTTGCGCGTTGCGGTCAGATATCCCTGTGAATTCCAGAGGGAACTGGACCCATGCCAAGACAGGAAGTCATTCGCAAAGCCAAGCGAGACAAGCGTGCCGGCAAATCGGCAAGCACGCAGGCCGGCGAATTCGTCAAGGACCAGATCGACAAGATCCGCAAGGGCAAGCATGGCGCGCGCTCGACGAAACAGGCCATCGCCATCGGCCTCTCGGAGGCGCGCCGCGCCGGCGTCGATCTGCCGCCGCCGCGCAAGGGACGCGTCAAGAAGGCGACGCGTCGCAGCGCCAAATATGCCTATGAAGTCGGTCAGGGCAAGCGCACCGCGAAACGCCGGCCGCGCGTGTCGCGGGCGGTCGAAAAGGTTTTGAAGAAGGAGCCGCGTTCGACCGCGTCGCGTAGCGCACTGTCGAAACAGGGCAAGCGTGCCGCGAGCCAGCGATCAGCCGCGTCGCGTTCAGCCACCGCGCGCAAGGCGAGCCGCACCAAGGGCGCCAAGGCCCGCTCCACCGCCGCAAAGAAAGCGGCACGCACCAGGGCGCGCCGCCGCAGTTGAGTCTCGTCCTGCTTAGGAACCCGGCGTCCACTTCCAGACGATGTCGGACACGTTGACCGGCTTCGGGATCAGGCCCAGTTTTGCAAAATGATCGGCGACCGCCTGCTGGCTCTTGGTCACCTCTGCATCCAGCGGCACCACGCGATAGGTGGAGCGGTTGACGAAGCGCCTGACAGCTTCGATGTCGACGCCGGTTGCCTCGGCCTGGGCCTTCGCTACCTCCTGATGGTGAGATTCCGCCCACACGCCTTCGGAGGCGAAGCTCGCGTTGAGTTTTGCCACCAGTGAAGGATACTTCTCCACGAAGTCCGTGCCGGCGATGTAGAAAGCGTTCGGCTTGTGGACCTCCTTGTCGAAGACGATGACGCGGGCGCTCTCCTTCAACTCAGCGAGCGCCAGATACGGATCCCAGATTGACCAGGCATCGACCGAACCCTTTACAAACGCGGCCGTCGCATCGGCCGGGGCGAGCGGAGCCGGCGTAATGTCGGACCAGGAGAGACCGGCCTTCTCGAGCGACGCGACGAGGAGGTTGTGCGCACTCGATCCCTTGGCAAACGCAACGCGCTTGCCCTTGAGGTCCGCGAGCGATTTGATCGGCGAATCCTTCGGAACGATGATCGCCTGAGTGTCGCCTTCCGACTTCACCGCTGCGACGTAGCGGATCCTGGCGCCGCCGGCTTGGGCGAAGATCGGCGGCGTATCACCGACGAAGCCGAAATCGACACTGCCGACATTGATCGCCTCCAGCAACGGCGGACCGAACTGGAAGTCGATCCATTTGATCTCGATGCCGAGCGGCTTAAAGGCGCTCTCGAGCGTTTGACGCTGGCGAACCGCCGGGAAGAAGCCGCCCTTCTGCGTACCGATGCGGATTTCCACCGGCTTGTCCTCCGCGCGCGCCGGTGCGGCTAAGGCGGTCGCGAGCAGCACCGTCATTGCGAGAATGTGTCGACGATTGATCATGACGTGGTCCTTTCGGTGGAATCAGTTGGCAAGCAGTGGAGAATTCGCGCGCCGGCTCCGCTCGGAGAATACGGCGCGGGCGGCGCGCTCCGCCTCGCGCGCCGAGCGGAACTGGCGACCTTCGAGGCTGTCGAACAGACGCTCGGAGGAGAAGAAGCGGAAGCCGCGCGTATCCTTCGTGACGATGCCGGCGGCGCGGTCATGGATTTCGATGATGTAGGCATTCGATTGAATTCGGGAC
Source organism: Bradyrhizobium sp. Kon58 (assembly GCF_055807455.1). NCBI lineage: Bacteria > Pseudomonadati > Pseudomonadota > Alphaproteobacteria > Hyphomicrobiales > Nitrobacteraceae > Bradyrhizobium > Bradyrhizobium sp. Kon58. The sequence continues at coordinate 45,948 of NZ_JBVVOT010000042.1, read as the reverse complement.
ATGACTGCTCGTTCGCCGGGATCTCGGCGTTCCTGTCTCGGGATTGCTGGGTGAGGTGCTGCTAGGAGGCGGCGGTCAGCAACAACAACAGGCGCCGGTGGCCGCCGAGAAACAGCGCCACGTCATGCACGCAAGCATGTCGTTCCCGTTGCGCTGGTGATCGGTTCTCATATCGCGGCTTTGACTCGAGGAGCAGTTTCGATGCGTCGAATATCGAGCGTTTAGCGCGATCGGTCAATGAAATGGCTATCCATAATTGCCAGTGGCGCGCATCGGCACGTCTCCGGAGGGAAGCGACGGCAGACGGATTCAACTGGCGGCAAGTTCTTCCCTTCTCCCCTTGTGGGAGAAGGTGGCGCGAAGCGCCGGATGAGGGGTTGCCTCGGCGAATCCTGAAGCAAGAGAGTCGCGTGCGGAGAGAGACCCCTCACCCGTCTCGCCGCTGTTGCGGCGAGCCACCCTCTCCCACAAGGGGAGAGGGTAAGAGAGAGCTACCACATCGTCGCGGCGGCGCGCTCCGGCCAGGCGCGGTCATACTCCGCGCCGCCGACCTTGTTCTCGCTCATCTCGGCGAGGATCTGGCCGGGCGTCGGCAGCGACTTGGGGTCCACGCGCTTGTCGGGATTCCAGAGATCGGAGCGGACGATCGCGCGGGCGCACTGGAAGTAGATTTCGTCGACCGTCATCACCATCACACTGCGCGGCGCCTTGCCTTCGACCTTGAATGAGGCCAGCAGCTCGGGATCGATGGAAAGATGGGCCCGGCCGTTGGCTCGGACCGCATTGCCGGAGCCGGGGATCAGGAACATCAGCGACACCCTGGGATCGCGCACGATGTTGCGCAAGGAATCGACCCGGTTGTTGCCGCGGCGGTCCGGCAGCATCAGCGTCTTCGGGTCGTGAATGCGGACGAAACCGGAGACATCGCCACGCGGCGAGCAGTCGATCCCCTCGGGTCCGATGGTGGCGAGCGCGGCGAACGGCGCCTTTTCGATGAAGACGCGATAGAGCGGGGTGACGTGGTCGGCGACTTTCACGGTCGAGGCGTCATTGGTGACGCCGTAGATGGCCTCCAGCTGCTCGACGGTTTCGATCACCGACATTCCAGTCTCCTTCTTGCGCCGGCTATTCGTGCCAGCCTTGATTCCTGATCACGCGCAGAAGCTGGCGGCCGTGATACTCCGCGCTGCCCGCGTTGAGAATGGTGACATCCGCCTGTGCCGATGCGTTCTCGACGCTGCGCGTCAGCCGGTCCGCGATATTGCCGTCGCTGTCCCGGGCGCGGGCGGCAAGCCGCTGCGCCAGCACATCCGGCGGCGCAGTGATCACGACCACCACGACGTTTGCATAGGTCTGACGTAGCGCGCCGATCACCGTGCGCGAAACATTGGCCACGACGGCGCGTCCGGCACGAATATCGTCGTTGAGGTCGCGCGGCAGCGCGTAGGAATGCCCATGCGCCTCCCAATGCACGGCGAATTCGCCATGCTCGCGCGCGCGACGGAATTCGTCAGGGCTCACCGCGACATTGTCTTCGTCGGCGGAGGATTCGCGGGTCACGACACGGCGCGGAAAGACGATGTCGTGGTCCTCGATGCATGCTGCCCGCGCCAGCCGCAGCAGCGTGTCCTTGCCGGCACCGCTGGGACCGACCACGAGCACGAGCCGCCCGGGCCCGATCGCGCCCGCCGTCTGTCCCGCCGAGGTGACGGTCTCGCTCATGCGACACGGCTTCCTTCGCGCCAGACGCTGCGGACGGCGGGGACGCTGCCCGCAACATGCACGCGGATCAGATCGGCACGCTTGCCGACGGCAATTTCACCCCGGTCGGACAGGCCGACCGCCTCGGCGGGCGCTTTCGTCACGGTGCGGATCGCCGCCGCAAGACTGATGGCGGGCACATGCTCCGGCAAATGCAATGCAGCCATCAAAAGGCTCGAGGGAATGTAATCCGACGACAGGATATCGAGCAGGCCTTCGCGGGCGAGATCGACGGCGGCGATGTTGCCGGAATGCGAGCCGCCGCGCACGACGTTGGGCGCGCCCATCAGGATGTCGATGCCGGCCTCGTGCAGGCCGCGCGCGGCCTCCAGCGTGGTCGGGAATTCCGCGACCGAAACGCCATCGCGCACGGCGTCCACGACGTTCTCCTCGGTGGTATCGTCATGGCTCGCCAGCGGGATCTTGTACTTATGTGCCAGCGCCACGATCTCGCGCATGTTGGTCGCGGCGTAGGCCTTCTGATATTCGAAGCGCTTCGCGAACAGCTGGTCGAGCTCGGCATCGGTCTTGCCGCCGCCCTTGCCGCGATAATAGTCGCGCAGCTTGCCTTCGTCGCGGAACTGGCGCTGGCCGGGGGTGTGGTCCATCAGCGACATCAGCCGCACGTCGGGACGATCGATCAGCTCCCTGGCCTCCTCGACCACGCTCGGCATCGGGATTTCACAGCGCAGATGCAGGAAGTGATCGGCACGCAGCAAATTGGCGTCGCGCGCGGTCGTGATCGCGGCGGCGAGCGTGCCGGCGCGGCCGTCGACTTCCTCGGCGCCGTCCTCGCGCCAGACCCGGAGCGAGTCGAACACCGTGGTGATGCCTGAGGTCGCGAGCTGGCCGTCATAGGAGACGACGGCAGCGACCGGATTCCAGAACACTTTTGGCCGCGGCACGTAATGCGCCTCGAGGTGATCGGTGTGGAGCTCGATCAAGCCGGGCATGATCAGATCGCCGCCGGCATCCTCTGCCCCCGCAGGCGCCCTGCCCTCACCGATCTCGGCAATACGTCCATCGGCGAGAGCAAGCCAGCCCTGCTCGATCACCCGCTCCGCCAGCACGATCCTGGCGTTGGCGATCACGATGTCCTTCTTGGCGTTCATGTCCATTTCCTTCAGGCCGCGGCGGCGAAGCTAGTGACATCGACGATGCGGTCGGCAATCTGATGACGGATTTCGTCGTCATGGACAATGGCCACCATGGCGACGCCCTGGCGCTTCTTTTCGGCGACCAGCTCGACCACGACGGCGCGGTTGGCGGCGTCCAGCGAGGCGGTGGGCTCGTCGAGCAGCAGGATCGGCAGATCCGAGATGAAGCCGCGCGCGATGTTGACGCGCTGCTGCTCGCCGCCGGAGAAGGTCGCGGGCGGCAGCTGCCAGAGCCGCTCGGGGATGTTGAGCCGATGCAGCAATTCGCCGGCACGGGCTTGTGCCTCCGCGCGCGCCAGGCCGTTGACGATCAGGGGCTCGGCGACCACGTCGACGGTGGCCACGCGCGGCACCGCGCGCAGGAATTGGCTGACATAGCCGATAGACGCGCGGCGGATGTTGAGGACCTGCCGCGGCTCGGCAGTGGCAAGATCAACCAGCGCGCCGCGATGGCGAATGCCGATGCGGCCCGAGTCGCAGCGATAATTGCCGAAGATCATCTTCAGGATCGACGATTTTCCGGCGCCTGATGGCCCCGACAGCACGACGCATTCGCCCGGGTTGACGTGGAAGGTCACACCGCTGACGACGGGCAATTCGATGCCACCTTGCAGGTGCATCGTGAAGGTCTTGTTGGCGTCGGCGACGTCGATCATGGCGGTCATTGGAAAACTCTTCCTGGAAGGCTCATGGCGGCAGAATCGAGGAGACGAGGAGCTGGGTGTAGGGCTCGCGGGGATCGTCGAGCACCTGGTCGGTGAGGCCGGTCTCGATGACGCGGCCGCCCTTCATCACCATCACCCGGTGCGACAGCAGGCGCGCGACCGCGAGATCGTGGGTGACGATGATGACCGCGAGATGCAGCTCGGCGACGAGGCTGCGCACGAGGTCGAGCAGGCGGGCCTGAACGGAAACATCGAGGCCGCCGGTCGGCTCGTCCATGAACACCAGTCGCGGCTCGGTGACGAGGTTGCGGGCGATCTGGAGCCGCTGGCGCATGCCGCCGGAATAGGTCCGCGGCGCATCGTCGATGCGTGCGATGTCGATCTCGACGCGGGTCAGCCAGTCCGACGCGGTATCGCGGATGCGGCCGTAATGATTCCACCCCACCGCCATCAGCCGCTCGCCGACATTGGCGCCGGCCGAGACGGCCATGCGCAGCCCCTGGGCGGGATCCTGATGAACGAAGCCCCAATCGGTACGAAACAGGAAGCGCCGCTCGGCCTCGCCCAGCGTGGCGAGATCGCGAGCGACGCCGTCGCGCATCCGATATGACACTTGGCCGCCGCTGGCCGCAAGCTGACCCGACAGCAGCTGCAGCAGCGTCGACTTGCCCGAGCCGGATTCGCCGACGATTGCCAGCACTTCTCCGGGATAGAGCGCAAAGGACACATCGCGGCACGCCTCGATACGGCCATAGGATTTGCTGAGGGACTTTGCGACCAACAGCGGCTCGTCGTTCTCGATCATGTCTTGATCAGCCATTCGATGCCTCCTGCGCCTTGTCCTTGTACGGCGCGGCGCTGAGGCTGCCGTGATGGCCGGCGGCCTGGCGTCCCTCGCAATAATCGGTGTCGGAGCAGACGAACATGCGACCGCCCTTGTCGTCGGTGACGATTTCGTCGAGATAGGAATTTTCCGCGGCGCATAGCGCGCAAGGCGCGTTGAAGCGATAGGGCTCGAAGGGGTGGTCCTCGAAGTCGAGCGACACGACTTGCGTATAGGGCGGGATCGCATAGATCCGCTTCTCGCGGCCGGCGCCGAACAATTGCAGCGCCGGGCAATTGTCCATCTTGGGATTGTCGAATTTCGGCGTCGGTGACGGGTCCATCACATAGCGCGCATTGACCTTCACCGGATAGGCGTAAGCCGTCGCGATGTGGCCGAAGCGGGCGATGTCCTCGTACAGCTTCACATGCATCAGCCCGTATTCGGCGAGTGCGTGCATGCGCCGCGTCTCGGTCTCGCGCGGCTCGAGGAAGCGCAGCGGCTCGGGGATCGGCACCTGATAGACCAGCACCTGATTTTCGTGCAGCGACGTCTCGGGAATGCGGTGACGGGTCTGGATCACGGTCGCATCTTCAGTCGCGGTCGTCGTGGCGACGCCGGCGGTCTTGGCAAAGAATTTGCGGATCGAGATCGCGTTGGTGGTGTCGTCGGAGCCCTGGTCGATCACCTTCAGCACGTCCTCGGGCCCGAGGATCGCGGCGGTGACCTGGACGCCGCCGGTGCCCCAACCATAGGGCATCGGCATCTCGCGGCTGGCGAACGGCACCTGATAGCCGGGGATCGCGATCGCCTTGAGGATCGCGCGGCGGATCATCCGTTTGGTCTGTTCGTCGAGATAGGCGAAATTGTAGGCGGGCGCGTTCATTCCGCGGCCTCCTTCATGGCGTCGGGCGCATTGGCGTCAGCGAATTCCTTGCGCAGCTTGCGCAACAAGCCGAGCTCGGACTGGAAGTCGACATAGTGCGGCAGCTTCAGATGCTCGACGAAGCCGGTCGCCTGGACGTTGTCCGAATGCGACATCACGAATTCTTCGTCTTGCGCAGGGGCGAGTGCCTCTTCGCCGAGCTCGCGCGCACGCAACGCGCGGTCGACCAGCGCCATCGACATGGTCTTGCGCTCGCTCTGGCCGAAGGCGAGACCATAACCGCGCGTGAAGCACGGCGCTTCGGTCGCGGAGCCCTTGAACTGGTTGACCATCTGACACTCGGTGAGTTCGATCGAGCCGAGCGGCACGGCGAAGCCGACGTCTTCGGCCGAAAATTCGACCTCGATCTCGCCGAAGCGGATTTCGCCGGCGAACGGATGGTTGCGGCCATAGCCGCGCTGGGTGGAATAGCCCATCGCCAGCAGAAAACCTTCGTCACCACGCGCGAGGTTCTGCAGACGCAGATCGCGGTCCGCCGGAAAATTCAGCGGCTCGCGGGTGAGATCGCCGACGCTCGCGCCCTCTTCCGCTTGCGGCGAGAGCTCGATCAGGCCGTCGCGGCCGAGGATATCGGTCACGCGCGGCGTTGGCACCGTGGAGGCTTCGGCCGTCGCTGGCGCTTCCGGCACAAAGCCTTCGGCGAGGGAGGGATCGAGCAGGCGGTGGGTATAGTCGAAGGTCGGGCCGAGAATCTGGCCGCCGGGAATGTCCTTGAAGGTCGAGGACACCCGCCGCCGCACCCGCATCGCGCCGGTCTCGACCGGCTCGCTCGCGCCGAAGCGCGGCAGCGTGGCGCGGAAGGCGCGGACCAGAAAGATCGCCTCGATCAGATCGCCGCGCGCCTGCTTGATGGCCAGCGCCGCGAGCTCGCGGTCATAGAGCGATCCTTCGCTCATGACGCGGTCCACGGCGAGGCCGAGCTGCTCGGAGATTTGATCGAGCGTGATTTCCGGCACGCTTTGGTCGCCGCGCCGCGCACTGGCGAGCAGGCGATGGGCGTTCTCGATGGCGCGTTCGCCGCCCTTGACTGCGACATACATAGCTAGCTTCCCTTGCTCACGACACGCGTGGTGCGCGGGATCGCAACCACGGCGTCATCGGCGACCAGCACCACATCGATGCCGCGCGGAAACAGCGTTTCGTTGACGCGCAGGCGATTGAACAGGTCGAACGGCTTGATCGAGGCCTTGAGCGTCGCGACACCGTCGATGCCGGGACCGCGCAGCTCGAAGCCGCGTCCTCCGTCCAGGCTCTCGACTTGAAGGATCAATGTGGTGGACCGATCCGGATATTCGCTGGTGCCGAGCGCGAAGCGCTCGAGCGAAGGCAGCGCTCCGCCGTCGCTGATCAGGGCGAAGCTTGCGATGGAAGAATCCTGCACCACCGGCGCGCCGGTGTGGAATTTCAACCATTTTGTCACTTCGGCGCTTTCCGACATGCGCGCATCGAGCCAGAGCGGTGTGTCGTGGTCGAACAGCGTCAGCGCGATCGCGGCCGTGCCGCGCATCATCGTGTGAGGCGCGCCTGATGTCGGCACGATGCGCTGGACCGATCCCGGCCGCGCCATCGCGTCCATCACCGAACGAAAGGTCGATTGCGCCGACAGCACCTTGTCGGCGAACCCCGGCGGCAGTTCCGCAATCGTGGTCATGATCTCACCCTTCACCGCGCACCATGGTGTAGAAATCAACCTTCGTCGCGGCGGTCTCGGCCGCCACCTGTTTGCGCTTGATCATCAGCTGCTCACGCAACGGTGCGATAATGTCCCGCTCCACCGCGGCGCCGAAATCGCTGGACTGCACCAGCGCATCGCACAGCGCGATCAGCCGCGCCTTCTCGCCGTCGCGACCAAGCGTGTAACCGAAACCGACCTCGCCGCTCGCAAGCCGCACCGCGGCGCGCGACACCGTCGCTTCGCCGAGATTGAACGGCGCGCCGTCGCCGCCGACCCGGCCGCGCAGCATGACGAGGCCGTTTTCCGGCGCGCGCAGATCCTGATGCGCCGGCAAAGCGAGTGCGCGGAGGCGAGCGGCGATCTCGCCCGCCTCCGCGTGCGCCAGCACGGCCATTGCGGCCTTGCGCTGGGCTTGCTGATTGTTGTGCTGGGTCACCACATCCACCGAAACTTTCTGCAGAACTTGCCGAATCCAAGTTGTCTATGATACTAGACAACTTGATACCGGAGCGCCATGACTGTTTCGTGACAAAGGCGTGATTTCTGGAGTAGCTTCCCGGCCACATGAGCATGCAGGACACAGCCTCTTCCGGCGTCGCGTTGTGGCGCCTCGTTGCCGACGGCATCGAGCGCGGCATCGCCGACGGCCGCTTTGCGGCGGGCGACAAGCTGCCGGGCGAGGTGGAGATCGCCGAAACCTATCGCGTGAACCGCCATACCGTACGACGCGCGCTGGCCGCGCTTGCCGAGCGCGGCATCGTGCGGGCCGAACGCGGCAGCGGAACCTATGTCGAGGCGCAGAAGCTCGCTTATCCACTGCGCTCGCGGACCCGTTTCTCCGAGATCGTCGGCGCGGACGGCCGCGAACCGCATGGCCGCTTGATCGAAGCGTCCGATGATGTCGCGACCCGCGAACTCGCGCGGGAGCTCGGTCTCAAGGCCGGCGCACCATTGGTCCGGATCGAGGCGATGCGCCTCGCCGACCGCACGCCGATCTGCGTCTCCACGACGTGGCTGTCGGCGCAGCTGTTCCCGGGCGCGGGCGACGTCTTTGCCGCGACCCGCTCGATGACGAAACTGCTCGAGCATTACGGCGTCCGCGACTATCGCCGCGGCGCGACCCGGATCACCGCCGGCATCGTCGACGCCACCGACGCCGCACGGCTCGATCTGGCGCTGGGACGGCCGATCCTGGTGGTCGATGCCACCGACCACGACCTCGACGGCAAGCCGCTGGTCACCAAGCATTCGCGATTTGCCGCAGAGCGGGTGGAATTTCTGGTGGAGTCGTAGGGTGGGCTGCTTGTTCTCCCTCGCCCCGTTCTTGCGGGGAGAGGGTTGGGGTGAGGGGCTGCCTCCACAATCACCGTAAGAGACGGACTCGCGGAGAGTCCCCCTCACCCGCCGCGCTGCGCGCGTCGGGCTCTCCCGCAAGCGGGGAGAGGCGAAGACCTACGCCACTGCCCTTCGGCCGATGATGGCGAAGCGGAGTTTTCCCGAGACGAAATCGATCGCGGCGACCGCGACCAGGATCATCAGGATCAGGAACGATACCTTCTGCCATTCCAGCACGCGGATCTGCTCGGCAAGCTGGAGGCCGATGCCGCCGGCGCCGACGATGCCGATGATGGTGGCCGAGCGCGTATTCGACTCGATGAAATAGAGCACCTGCCCGGCGATCACGGGCAGGACCTGCGGCAGCAGGCCGAAGCGAATCTCGTGCAGCGCACTGCCGCCGGAGGCGCGGATGCCTTCGACTTGCTTCTGGTCGGCGCCCTCGATCGCCTCCGAGAACAGTTTTCCAAACGCGCCGAAATCGGACACGGCAATGGCGAGCACGCCGGCAAACGGGCCAAGCCCGACCACGTTGATCCACACCAGCGCCCAGATCAGCGTGTCGACGCCGCGGATCGAATCCAGAAAGCGGCGGATCGGAAAGCGCAGGAGCTTCGACGGCACGACGTTACGCGCGGCAAGAAGACTGACCGGCAGCGCGAACAGTGCAGCCAGCGTCGTGCCAAGTAGCGCGATCGACAGCGTCTCGCCCAGCGCCTTCAGATAGATCGGCAGCGACGAGCCGGGATCCGGCGGGATCATCATCAGGCTGATCCAGCCGAGCTGGCTGAGGCCGGCGACGAACCGCGAGGGCGAGAAATCGAGATCGACCAGGCCATAAATCAGGATCGCGAGCGCCGCGACGATCATCGCCGGCATGGCGAGCCGCGCCGAGGCCGGCCGGTCGAACACATCAGGGTAGCGCGTGCGAAGCGCGGCGGTGTCGATCTCCTGCGGCCCCGTCACGTCCGCGCCTCCTTGCCGAACAGACGGCCGCGCAGCCAGCCGGTGCTGATGTCGATGATGAAGACCGTGACGATGATGGTGAGCAGGATCGCGCTGACGTCGGAGTAATAGAACTTGCGGATGGCGACGACGAGCTCCTGGCCGATGCCGCCGGCCCCGACGAAGCCCATCACGGAGGCCTCGCGAACGTTGATCTCGAAACGCAGCAGCGCGTAGCTGGCATAACCTGCGGTGACCTGCGGCAGGATGGCGAAGCGCATGCAGGAGAGCCAGCTCGCGCCGGTCGAGCGGACGCCTTCGACCGGCTTCATGTCGGCGTTCTCGACGATCTCGGAGAACAGCTTTCCGAGCGCGCCGGTGGAGTGAATCGCAATGGCCAGCACGCCCGCCATCGGTCCGAGTCCGAAGGCGATCACGAAGATCAGCGCAAACACGATGCCGGGCACCGTGCGGGCGAATTCGAGCAGACGCCGCACCACGAAGCGCAGCCAGGGCGCGGGCGAGGTGTTTTCAGCCGCGAGGAAGTTCAGGCAGAATGCAAAAGTCGCGCCAATCAGCGTGCCGACATAGGAGATCAGCAGGGTCTCGCCCAGCATCTTCAGCCATTTGCGCCAGCCCCAGAGCCACTCGCCGGCATCGGTCCAGACCCGCTGTCCGCTGTCGAGTGTGAGGATGCGGTCGAAATAGCTGATGAAGTTGCCGTAATGGGTGAACAGCGTGCGCAGATTCACTTCGGCGCCGATGGCGGCGAGGAGCAGTGCAGCGGCGAACACCACGGCTCCAAACAGGAGTCGGAGCCGCTTGCGCGCGACCGCCTGGCGATAGGCGGCGTTGAGCACGGCGAGCTGCTGCTCGGGGAGGATCGAAACCGCGACGGTCATCTGATCAGGAAAGGTGGTCGATCAAAGAGAAAGAGCCGGGTCCATCGACCCGGCTCCAGTGGCATCGTCCCGAAACTCAGGACGCCTTCTTCTTACGCAGCGCATCGACGAACTTGATCAGCTCGATCGTGCCATCCCAATCCTTGGTGGTCGCGGGATGAAAACCCTTCTTCTGGCCGTCCTGGAGGCGATCGAACGCAGCCTTGTCCTTGGCCGGCGCGTCGAAGAACGCCTTCGCGATCGCGGCCTTGGCCTCTTCCGGCAGATCGGAATTGTACGCGTAGGGGCCGTTGATGATCGGCGCCGACTTGTGGATGATGCGGAAATCGTCCTTCTTCATCGCCGAGCCGTCGGCATTCTTCAGCATGCCCTTGGTCAGCATCTGCGCCAGGGTTGAATCGTCGTCGCTGGTCCACTGGTTGGCGGCGACGTCGACCGTGCCCTGCGCCAGCGCCAGGATTGCGTTCTCATGGCTGCCGGTGAAGACGACCTTGCTGAAATAGGAGTCGGCATCCGTGATGCCCATCTTGTCGAGCTCGAAGCGCGGCACGTTGTTGCCGGAGGTGGAGTTCGGGTCGACTAGGCCGAGGTTCTTGCCCTTGAGCTGGTCGATGCTCTTGTAGGCGCTGTTCGCCTTGACGAAGAACACGGAGTAGTAACCGGTGGAGCCGTCGGAGTTGATGTCGTTGGCGAAGGCGTCGGTCTTGACGCCGGTCAGGCGGGCGCGGGCGAACGAGGCCGAACCATAGCTCGCGATATGAATGTTGCCGGCACGCTGGCCTTCGATCACGGCCGCGTAGTCGTTGGCGATGCGCAGCGTGACCTTCACGCCCAATTCCTTGGAGAGATAGTTCATGAACGGCGCCCAGCGCTCGGTGACGCCCGAGGCGTTTTCCGCCGGAATGACCGCGAAGGTCAGTTCGGGATATTTGGCTTTCCAGTCCTCGGCGGAAGCTGAAGCCGTGAACGCGAGCGCGGCGGCGCCGGCAAGAATCAATCTGCGAGTAATCATGATAGCCTCTTCATTGGTTGAGGTCGGTTGACGCAAAACTGGTGAGTCCTGATGCGGCGCCGCTCAGGCGGCGGCCGCCGTTCCAAGCGCCGGAATGCCTTGTCGCACCGGTGCAGGCGTGCCGCCCATGACATCGGCGGCTTCGAGATCGTAGAGCTCGCGCGCAACGTGCTCGGTCAACTCGGCCGGCGCGCCGTCGAACACCACGCGCCCCTGCGCCATACCGATCAGGCGGTCGCAATAGCTGCGCGCCAGGTCGAGCGAATGCAGATTGCAGAGCACGGTGATGCCGAAATGCTTGTTGATGCGCAAAAGCGCATCCATCACGATCTTGGTGTTGCGGGGATCGAGCGAGGCGATCGGCTCGTCGGCGAGGATGATGTCGGGCTGCTGCACCAGCGCGCGGGCGATCGCGACGCGCTGCTGCTGGCCGCCGGAGAGCTGATCGGCGCGCTGGGCTGCGAGCGGGGCGATATCGAACTGTTCGAGCGCGGACATCGCCAGCGCCTTGTCCTGCTCGGGCCAGGTCTGCGACAACGAGCGCCAGGCCGGCATCGTCGCGAGCCGTCCCATCAGAACGTTGGTGAGAACATCGAGCCGGCCGACCAGATTGAACTGCTGAAAGATCATCGCCGAGCGCGCCCGCCACTGCCGCAGCTCCTTGCCGCGCAGCGCGGTGACGTCGAGGCCGTCGAACAGGATGCGGCCCTGCGAAGGGGTCGCGAGACGGTTGATGGTCCGCAGCAGGGTCGACTTGCCGGCTCCGGACCGTCCGATCACGCCGACGAAGCCGCCGGGAGAGACTTGAAACGAGGCATCGTCCACCGCGGCTTTCACGCCGAAGCGACACGTCAGACCATCAACCACCAGCATGCAGGGCTCCAGAGTAGCTGGGACCCACCGCTAACGCCGGCGCTTGACACTTGTGTGACACGGACGTTGCGGTGCGGCGATCCTACACACGTCATCCCCAGTTCATCCCCTGTCATCGTGTCGTCATGACATTGTCATCAAGCCACTCGAAGAGAAACGCCCGCCCTCTCGTTCGGATGCAACATGGCCGCCAAGACTCTTTCGGTCCAGCCGACCATCGATCCCTCGGCGAAGCTGCACGACACCAGGCTTGGGGCCTACACGGAGGTCGGCGCCCGCACGATGCTGCACGAGGTGACGATGGGCGATTACTCCTATGTCGTGAACGACGCCCAGATCACCTACACCACGATCGGAAAATTCTGCTCGATCGCGGCGATGACACGGATCAATCCGGGCAATCACCCGATGCACCGCGCCACGCAGGCGCACTTCACCTATCGCTCGAGCGCCTACTTCGAAGGCGAGAGCGACGACACGGAATTCTTCGACTGGCGGCGCCAGCATCACGTCCATATCGGCCATGACGTCTGGATCGGCCATGGCGCCATCGTGCTGCCGGGTCGCAACATCGGCACCGGCGCGGTGATCGCGGCCGGCGCCATCGTCACCAAGGACGTGCCGGCCTACACCATCGTCGCCGGCAATCCGGCGCGCATCGTGCGGCGGCGGTTCTCGGAAGACGTCGCCGGACGGCTCGCCAGCCTCGCCTGGTGGGATTGGGATCACGACAAATTGCGTGCAGCATTGCCCGATTTCCGCAAGCTCGGGATTGAAGATTTTCTCTCGACGTATGAAGCACGAGGAAGTTCTCTCAACAGTCCTCATGGCAGCAAATCAAGCGCGGTCGCGTGACAGACATTTTCCTTGAGGGCGGCCGGACCCTGATCGGCTCCGAGCTCGTCGAAACTTCTCTTGCCCTGTCCGGAACGGACATCGCAGAGATCGATGCGTCTCGCGGCCGGACGCGGCTTGCGATCGACGCGCGCAACCTGCTGGTCCTGCCGGGCATCGTCGATCTGCATGGCGATGCCTTTGAGCGGCAGATGATGCCGCGCGCCGGAGTCGATTTTCCGATCGACGTGGCGCTCGCCGATAGCGACCGCCAGGCCATCAGCAACGGCATCACGACTGTGTTTCACGCCACGACCTGTTCGTGGGAGCCGGGCCTGCGCAGCGCCGACAATGCGCGCGGCCTGATGGAGGCGATCGAACGGCTGCGCCCGCAATTCGCGGCCGACACCCGCTTTCATCTGCGCCACGAGACCTACAATCTCGATGCCGAAACCGAGATCAGCCAGTGGCTCGCTGAGGGCCGCGTCGACCTGTTCGCCTTCAACGACCACATGGACGGCACGGTGGGGGACATGGCCAAGCCCCGCAAGCGCACCGGCCTGTCGAGCGAAGATTTCGACCGGCTGGTCGGGCGTGTGCTCTCCCGCGCCGGTGAAGTGCCGGCTTCGGTGTCGCGGCTGGCCGCGACGGCCCGCGCCGCCGACGTGCGGATGCTCTCGCACGACGATGCGACGCCGGTGATGCGCGAGGGCTTTCGCGCCATGGGCGTGGCGATCGCAGAGTTTCCGATCAACGAGGAGACGGCGCGGGCGGCGGCAAGCCATGGTGACGCCATCGTCTACGGCGCGCCGAACGTCGTGCGCGGCGGCAGCCACACCGGCTGGACCAAGGCATCCGACATGATCGCCAAGGGGCTCTGCTCGGTGCTGGCCTCGGACTACTACTATCCCGCGCAGCTGCTCGCTGCGTTCCGCCTCGCCGCCGATGGCGTGCTGCCGCTGACGCAGGCCTGGAACCTGGTCTCCGCCGCGCCCGCGCGCGCGACCGGTCTTGCCGATCGCGGCGTGCTCGCGGAAGGCCGGCGCGCGGACATTCTGCTGGTCGACGACAACGTGCCGCTGCGGCCGCGGCTGATCGCCGTGATATCGGGCGGCAAGCTCGTGCATCTCACCGACGCGACGCGGTTGCTTGGCATGGCAGCTACCCCGCGCGAAGCTGTCGTCGCGGCATAAACCCGCTATGCTCGGACGATGACAAGTTTCCCCCGTTACGCGATCTATTTTGCTGCAGGCAGCGACAGCGCCCTCTCCCGCTTCGGCGCGGAGTTGCTCGGCTACGATGCCTATACCGGCAACGAGCTACCCTTTCCCGCCGAGGCAGCGCGTCTCGCGCCGGACTGGCGCGACATCACCGCCGATCCCCGCAAATACGGTTTTCACGGCACACTGAAGGCGCCGATGGCGCTCGCGCCTGGCAGGACAGAGGCGGAGCTCTTGGCGGCCTGCGCGGCCTTCGCCGGCGAGGCGCGGACGATCCCGGTGATCCGCCCGGTCGTCGATGCCATCAGCGGCTTCATCGCGGTCATTCCGGCCGAGCCGGTCGATGCGCTCCAGGAGCTCGCCGCCGATTGCGTCCGCGCGTTCGACGGCTTTCGCACCGCCCTGACGGCGGAAGATCGCGCGCGTCGCAGGCCCGAGAAGCTCAGCGAGCGGCAGCGCGTCTATCTCGATCGCTGGGGCTACCCGTACGTGATGGAGGAATTCCGCTTCCACATGACGCTGACGGGGCGGCTGGACGCTGAGCGTCGCGGGCCGATTCTGGAGATGCTGCGGACCAAGTTCGCGACGCTCCGTCTCGACAGGCTGGCAATCGATCGCATCGCGCTGTTCAGGCAGGACGAGGTCAACGCACGGTTTCGCATTGTCGGCGAGTCGATGCTGGCGAGATAGGCGAACGCTCGCGCGTCATATTCAATGTCGTCCCGGCGAAGGCCGGGACCCATAACCCCAGGGAGGGGTTATGGGGCGGGCTGGTAACTCCGAGTCGTCGTCAAACTCTATTTCGCGGTTATGGGTCCCGGCCTTCGCCGGGACGACGGAGGGGTTACTTCCCCCACCGCAGCGCCAGCGCATCGCGCTCCTTGGCGAGCTCCAGCAGCCCTGCACGCGTCGCCGGATGCAGCGGTTGCAACGGATGCCGCACCGTGTCCGACTTGATCACGCCGCCGGCCTGCATCATCGCCTTGCAGGCGATCAGGCCGCATTGGCGGTTTTCGTAATTGATCAGCGGCAGCCAGCGTTCATAGGCGGCTTTCGCCTCCTCACGCTTGCCGGCGAAATAGGGATCGACGATCTGGCGGATGCCGTCGGGATAGCCGCCGCCGGTCATCGCGCCGGTGGCGCCTGCATCGAGATCGGCGAGCAGCGTGATCGCTTCCTCGCCGTCCCAGGGACCCTCGATATCACTGCCGCCCGCCTCGATCAGGCTGCGCAGCTTTGCAGCCGCGCCCGGCACCTCGATCTTGAAATAGCGGATGTTGGCGAAGTCGCGCGCCAGCCGCGCGAGCAGTTCGACCGACAGCGGGGTGCCGGCGACAGGCGCATCCTGGATCATGATCGGAAGTTTGATCGCGGCCGACAGCACCTTGAAGAACTCGACCACGCCTTTCTCGGGCACGCGGAAGGTTGCGCCGTGATAGGGCGGCATGACCATGACCATGGCGGCACCGGCCGCCTCGGCCTGCTGGCTGCGCGCGGCGCAGACGGCGGAGCTGAAATGAGTGGTCGTGACGATCACGGGAACGCGGCCCGCGACATGCTCCAGCACCGCATGCATCACGGTCTTGCGCTCGGCATCGGTGAGCACGAACTGCTCGGAAAAATTCGCGAGAATGCACAGACCGTTCGAGCCTGCGTCGATCATGAAATCGATGCAGCGGCGCTGTCCCTCGAGGTCGAGCTCGCCGCGCGCGTCGAAGATGGTGGGTGCGACCGGGAACACGCCGCGATAGGGGCGCTGGGCCTTGTGTTGGGGCGTGACCGGCATCGAACTCTCCATCCCTGATATCTCTTACATCTGCCGCGACGCTCGCGCAGCCTCACAGATGTACCCGCCGCGTGCATCGGCGGCAATGCCGATCGCGCGACGGTGGGACGGAAGATTGTCGAAGCTACGCGGTCCTCACCGCGCCCAAAAAGCCCTCGACCGCCACGCGGAGACGATCGGCGTCGGCGGACATTTTCGACACGGACACCGACAGCACCGAACCGGCATTGCCCGTCTCCTGGTTGAGCCTGGCGACGCTGCCGATGGTGTCGGTGACCTCGCGGGTTCCCTGCGCGGCCTGCTGGAAATTGCGGGAGATCTCGGTGGTGGCCGCGCGCTGCTGTTCGACCGCGGCCGCGATCGCCGTCATCTTCTCGTCGATGCCGCTGATCGCTCCGCCGATCGCGCGGATGGCACTGACGGCCTGGCCGGTGGCGCCCTGGATCTCCGCGACCTGGCGGGAGATCTCTTCCGTCGCCGTCGCCGTCTGCGAGGCGAGGCTCTTGACCTCGCCGGCGACCACGGCGAAGCCGCGGCCGGCCTCGCCCGCGCGCGCGGCTTCGATGGTGGCGTTCAACGCCAGCAGATTGGTCTGTCCTGCGATGGCGTTGATCATCTTCACGACCTCGCCAATGCGGCCAGCGGTCTGATCGAGGATCTCGACCGTCGCATTGGTCTGCGCTGCCTGCGACACGGCTTCACGGGCCTCGCGTGCGCTGGCCTGCACCTGCGCGGAGATCTCGCCGACGGACGCCGAGAGTTCTTCGGTCGCGGCCGCGATGGTCTCGAGATTATTGGTGGCCTGCTCGGCGGAGGAGGAGACCGCTGCGGTCTGGCTGCTCGATTCCGAAACCAGTGAGCGGACGTCGGTCGCGGTGGCGTCGAGCTCCTTCGTCGACGCCGCAACGCTGTGAATGACGGCCTGCACGGTGTCGTCGAAACTGCGGCAGGCTGCATCGACGGTACCGGAGCGGGCGAGCTGGAGCGCCTGCTGCGATTCGCGCTCTTGGCCCAGGCGTTCCGCGGTCGCCGCGCTCTCGCGAAGGCTTTCGAGTGCGGCCGCCATGGTGCCGAACTCGTCGGGATACCTGGATTGCGGAACGGGCGTCGCGTAGTCGCGGGCGCTGATCTTGGCGATGGCGTCCAGAATGGCACGCACCGGGCGCATGAGGCGGTTGCGGACCACGTACACGCCGGCCAGGGTCACGGCCAGCGCGAGCAGGAACGCGAGCGACTGCACGACGAGATTGGTGAGCGCCTTGGCCTGCACGGTCTCCGCCCGCGCGATCGACTGGTCGAGCGCCTTGTTCGCCACCGCGACAATGGACGCGAAAGGTGCCTGACACAGCGTATTCCATTCCGAGGCGGGCATCGCGGGCTTGCCGCTGCCGTCGAAATTCTTGGTGAGGTCGCCGATCTGCTTGAGGGCACCGTCGGTCTTGGCCTTCGCGTCCGTTGCCGCCGTCACGAGCTCCGCCGCCACGTCCGGCGCAGCCAGCAACTCGGACATGCCCGCCCAGCCGGAGGTGATGGTGCCATCCCATTGCGCCACTGACCGCTTCTGAGCGTCGTCGAGCGGCTTGCTGCCGTTGACGTTGGAGCGAAGGGACGAACAATGGATTCCATAGCGATCGCGCACCTGCCAGGCGAAGCGCCGGACCTGGATCATGCGGGCGATGAAGGGGTCGTTCATCCAGGCACGGTTCGACACCGCGGTGGACGCGAGGTTGGCCGTTTCGATCACCTTGGTGACGGCATCGTACCAGGAATTGGTCCGCTCGATCTTGCGCTCCGCGCGCGGGCGCTTGGCTTCGTCGTAGAACAGCTGGAATTGCGGCGAGGCGGCGCTCCAGCCCTGCTTCAATGTGCCAGCGAGTTCGTCGCGGCGGGCGAAATCGACGGTGGCGAGCGCTGCGCCGATCGCGTCATAGCCGCCCTGCTCGGCCTTCTCCGCCGCCTCGAGTTTTGCCCGCGGGTCGTCCTCGCCGAGGATCGCGCTCTGCGCATCGCCGCGATTGTTGCGCAGCGCCAGCACGCCATGGAAGATCGCCTTGTCGGCGGCGGCAAGCCGCGCGGTCTCGAGGCTGTCGCTATAGCGGCCGAACGCCCCGACCATCTGGATCGCCGTGGAGGCCAGCGCACCCGCGGCCAGCAGGGCCATCAAGGTCAGGAGAAGCGAACTTACCGATTTCTTAAACATTGCCATGGTGTCGGGGGCCTGGGTCGGGGGCCTATTCTTTCGAGCGCCACCTTGCCCGCGACATGCCAATGTTCCGTTAAGGTTTTAATCGAATTGCCGTGAGTTTCCCGGCCCGGCAAACCTTCCTGCAGCCCCGGATCTCACGCAACCTTGGTGAAATCCGGCGGGCGGCGCTCCGCGAACGCCGTGAAGGCCTCGCGCGCCTCGGCGGTGCGCAGGCGCAGTCCGAACTGCTCGCCTTCGGCATTCATCTGCGCGACCAGCGCCTCGCCGTTGCGCATCAGTTTCTTGGTGGCGGTGAGCGCGCCGGCCGGCTGACGGGCAAGACGCTGCGCCAGCGCAAGCGCTTCGGCATCGAGCTTGTCGAGCGGCACCACGCGGTTGGCGAGCCCCCACTCCAGGGCGGACTTGGCCGGCACCGTCTCGCCCAGCGCGAACATCTCGTAGGCCCGCGCGTGGCCGATGCGCGCCGGCATCAGCAGGCTGGAGGCAGCTTCCGGCACCAGCGCAAGGCTGACGAAGGGCGTCGACAATTGCGCGTTGTCGGCGAGCACGACGAGGTCGCAATGCAGCAGCATCGTGGTGCCGACGCCGACGGCGCGGCCCTGCACCGCCGCAACCAAGGGCCGGGTGCAGCGCGCCAGCGACTGGATGAAGCGCACGACGTTGCGGCTTCCTTCCGACTTGCCCGCTGCGACCGCGGCGAATTCGCCGACGTCGTTGCCGGCGGTGAACATGTCGCCCTCGCCGCGGATCAGGATCACGCGGGCCGACGCATCGGACCCGGCGGATTCGATGGCATCGGCGAGCTTGCCGTACATCGCATCCGTCAGCGCGTTCTTCTTGTCGGGGCGCGCCAGCGTGAGCGTGAGAATTCCGCCGTTGTTCTCGATCCGGACTTGGTCAGTCATTCGTTCGCTCCTCTTGGGAATTTATCCTGAATGCTCGTCAGCCAGCGCGCGACGATGTCGATCTCCGCGCCGGTAAATCCTTCCGTCAATGCCGCATTGACCTTTCCTGCGCTGGCCTTCGCCTGCGCCAGCGCCGTTCGCCCCTTCGGCGTCAGCCAGACGCGCCAGGCGCGACCATCCTCGTGATCCGCGCGCCGCTCGACCAGTTTAGCCGCCGCCGTACGGTCGACCAGCCCCGAGATGCCGGCCGGCCCCATGTCGAGCGCCGCGCCGGCCTCGCCCATCAGGACGCCGTCCTGCTTGCCGAGGATGAACAGCAGGCCCGCTTGCGCCGGCGTGACCTCGCTCGAAGGCTGCGCCGCCATCCAGCGCTGCACGCGCCGTTGGGCCACGCTCAACAGGTAGATCAGCCGATGATGCCCCGCGCCGGCTTTTTTATTTCGCATACGAAATAGATAATTGAAGCGGATCAGATTGTCAAAGGACGGCGGCGAGGCCGATGACCCTGCCCGTCGATCGCAATTTATCGCGTCCGTCCCGCTTGACGGCCGTTCCTTTTTATGTTCCCTATTCGTTCTATTCAATCATAGATTGTCCCGGAGACCTTTCGTGATGAACAGTATGCGTGGCGAGAACCAGCCGACCCAGCTCGTAATTCATAATGACGATGATACGCCGGACCAATTCGTGATGGATCTGCTTCGGCAGGTTTTCGGCAAATCAGACCGTGAAGCGACCGCGCTCATCACCCAGATCGAGCAGAAGGAAAAAGCGGTTTGCGGACCTTACCCGCAATCGGTTGCCGAAGCCCTTTTCAAATCTGCGCAACAATCCATCGGCCTGGCCGGCCACCAACTGCAGGTCACGCTAGAGGCGGTCAAGACTCCTTGCGAACTCTGTGGCAAGCCTGAGGGACAGACCGACGTTCGTATCGGCGACCGAACGGTCTGGCTGTGCAGCGACTGCATGCGTGCGGCGGATGAACCCTCGAACCAACAAGAGGAAGATTTCGACTTTGCTTACGACGTTCTCGATTGGCACCTTGCCAGCACCGCGCGCAGCAAACTCGTGACCACGATCCGCCAATTTCCCGGCCACATGCGGGTCGATCTTCAAGCCGCGGTCGACCGGCTCTTCGGCAAGGCCATCCGGCTGGTGGGACTGAACGAGGAGCAGCGCTACGAAACGCTGTCGATTCCACGACTGCTCAAGGAGGGCCGCTATGCGATCGCGATTGCCCCGCTACAATATTCCGACGTCGATGTCGGCGAGAAGAGCCCGGTCAAGTGTCTGGATAACGGACTATGGCTGTGTGAGCAGGATCATCTCCGCTACGCGGTTTTGCTCTGCGCACACCGCGAATACAGTCGCGAGCCCGGAATTCGGATCGAGATCCTGGTGCCTTCAGGTTCGGCGGGCGCGGCTCTGGTCCAGCAATGCTTCAGCGAATTGGAAGAAGCCGTACAGGCTGCGCGGACCTATCGCGGCAAGATCCTGTCGCTCGATGCCGACTCCGACTATCGCGGTCGCTCGCGCGGCATCACGGTGCATCGCTTGCCGCAGGTCGCGCGCGACGAGGTGATTCTGCCGGAGCAGACCCTGCGGCTGCTCGATCGCAACGTTCTGACCTTCGTCAACACCCGAGACCAATTGCGCCGGCTGGGTCAATCGACACGCAAAGGCATCTTGCTGTACGGGCCGCCGGGCACCGGCAAGACCCACACGATCCGCTATCTCGCAACGCATTTGCCCGGGCATACGACGCTGATCATCACGGCCGAGCAGATCGGTCTGCTCGGCGCCTATATGAGCCTGGCACGGCTGCTTCAGCCGTCGATGGTGGTGATCGAGGATGTCGATCTCATCGCCCGCGACCGCGATGACATGGGGCCGTGTGAGGAATCCATGCTGAACAAGCTGCTCAACGAGATGGACGGGCTGAAGGAAGATGCCGACATCCTGTTCGTCCTGACCACCAACCGGCCGGAGGACCTCGAAGGAGCTCTCGCGGGGCGCCCCGGCCGCATCGATCAAGCCATCGAAGTGCCGCTGCCCGACGAGACCGGCCGCGGCAAGCTGGTCCGGCTCTACGGCAAGGGATTGCCACTCGAGGGGGCGGTGATCGCGGAGGCTGCCCGACGCAGCGAGGGCACCAGTTGCGCCTTCATCAAGGAGCTGATGCGGCGGCTGGCGCAAGGAAGCATCGCACGTGACGGCGGCAACACCGTGATCTCCGCCGATATCGACGAAGCCCTTGACGACATGCTGTTCTCCGGCGGCCGGCTCAACGCGCAGCTGCTCGGCGGCGCGCAGGCCATGGCCACCGGGTGACGCTTCCTCCGACGTGGTGCGCCTGTTACGGCGCGCAGGTGAAGCTCGACGCCTCTGTCAGCGGGCCGCTCTTGTAGTGCGGCCACGCCGGCCAGCGGCACAGCGGCAGCGCGCGAAGCGTCGCAAACGACGGCGCTTCGACCTTCTGCTCGGTAACTTCCAGATCGCCGGGCGCCTTGCCCTTTTCGACCCAGTCGACCAGCACGCTCAGCATGTCGACATTGGCCGGCGCGCCGGAGCCGACATGGTCGACCCCGGGCGCGGTGTAGAGCCGCGCGAATTCAGCCGTCTCGGCCTTGCCGAGCTTGCGTTCGACGCTCTCGAAATAGCGGATGCCGGCATAGGGGCTCTGCGCGTAGTCCGCCATGTGCTCGAGCATGATCAGCCGGCCGCCGCGAGCGCGGAAGCGGCTGAGATCGGGGTCGGTGGAATCCATCAGGCTGGAGACCTCGAGCAGCCGCGCCTTGTGCTGTTCGGGCTTATACGTCGTCACGTCGAGCTTGGGATCGCGCGCGAAGACATATTGGATGCCGCCGGCACCGTAGATCCAGGCGATGCCGTTATTGGGCGCGGGCGGCTGCGCCGGGGGCGCCGTGCCGAGCCACCACGCGACCCAGCCGCCGGTCGGGCCAACCGCCGGCGTGTCCTCGCCCGACACGCCCCAGCCCGGATAATCGTCGAGGCCGTTGGCGAGCGCGAACGGGAATTTGTAGGTCGCATGCAGGGTCTCGATCGCCTTAATTTGTGCGTCGGTGAGGCACTGATCGCCGGTCTTGCCGCTGGCGCAACGCAGCGTCTCCGCCTTGAACGCTGCCTTGCAGGAAACGGGATCCTGCACCAGCGCGTCATCGGAGCCGTCGGCCTTGTCGCAAGCCGCCCGCACGGCATCGCCCACGAGCTTCACCTGCGCCGGATTGATCCAGCCATCGCCCATGGTCACGAGCCCCGAGCGCGTGCCGGCATGCTGCAGGCCGACCCAATTGATGACGGGCACGCGGGCAAAGATACCGTCGAAATCATCAGGATAGCGCTGTGCCATAGTGAGGCCTTCGCGGCCGCCTTCGGACGAACCCATGAAGTACATCTTCTCAGGTCTCTTGCCGTAGGCGCGCTGCATCAGCGCGACGGCGGCATCGCGCACCTTCTTGTAGGCGCGATGGGCGAAATTCTCGAAGGCTTCGTCGTTGAGCGCGAACAGCTGCGGCGGCTCGCCCGGCTTGGACTCATGACCGGAATCGGTGCCGTAGGTGACGAAGCCGCGCGCGAGCGGCGACGGCTTGTCGAAGGGATAGGCCGGCGGTAGCGTCAGGCCCGTGATCAGCACGCCGTTGAATCCGCCCCCGCCATATTGCAGCGAACGGCCGTTCCATTCGACGGGAAGATTGACCTGAAATCTGATCGGCGGCGCCTTGGGATCGGTGGGATCGATATGGCCGAGCACCCTGCAGAAGCCGGGATTGGCGGGCGTGACGCGCCCCGACGGAGTCGGGCCGCGCTCGGCGACGGCAAGCTGCGACGGCACCAGCAACGTTGCCGAATCGATCTTCACGGCGTCAGTGCTGCCGACCAAGCCCTTGCAGACGGCGTCCGCATCCTCAGGCAATGTCACTGCTAAAGCGGAATTCGCGCTCAGTGCAGTCACTGCGCCCACGAGCAATACACACAGCTTCGCACGCACTTGCGCCATCGTTTCCCCCTGCACTTTCTGTTCTCGTTCGTTCCGCCAGGAGGCTGTATTCAAGGCGCCTTCCGACCGGCCGTCAATGACGCTAGTGCTCAAACACCAGCCGCGCGCCGACGGTGCCGTCGAGGCTGCGGATCTGCTGCAGCAGCGCGCCTGAATCCTGGCCGCCGAGGTCCGCGTCGAGCACGACGTAACCGAGGTCACCGGAGGTCTCCAGATATTGCGCGGCGATATTGATGTCGCGCTGGAGGAACACTTCGTTGAGCCGGCGCAGCATGCCGGGCACGTTGCGATGGACGTGGCTGAAGCGCGCGCCAGAGGGACGCAGATGCAGCTGCACCTCCGGAAAATTCACCGCCCCCGTGGTCGAGCCGGTGATGAAAAAATCGACCAGCTTGCGCGCCACCTCGCCGCCGATGCGCTCCTGCGCCTCCTCGGTCGAGCCGCCGATATGCGGCGTGAGGATGACGTTGCCGAGGCCCTGCACCGGGCTCTTGAAGCGGTCCGAATTCGAGGACGGCTCGACCGGAAACACGTCGATCGCGGCGCCCGCGAGATGGCCGTCGCGCAGAGCTCCCGCCAGCGCATCGAGATCGACGACGGTGCCGCGGCTGTTGTTGATCAGGAGGGAGCCGGGTTTCATCGCCCGCAACTCCTTCTCGCCGATCATCCCAGCGGTCTCCGGCGTCTCGGGCACGTGCAGGCTGACGACGTCGCTCTGCGCCAGCAGCTCTTCCAGCTTCTCGACCGGCTCGGTGTTGCCGTGGCGGAGCTTGTCGGTGCGATCGAAATAGATCACGCGCATGCCGATCGCCTCGGCTAGGGTCGAGAGCTGCGAGCCGATATTGCCGTAGCCGATGATGCCGAGGGTGCGGCCGCGCACTTCGCGGCTGCCGGTCGCCGACTTGTCCCAGCCGCCCTCATGGGCCGACACCGAGCGCGGGAAGATGCGCCGCAGCAGCATCACGATCTCGCCGATCACGAGCTCCGCGACGCTGCGCGTGTTGGAGAACGGCGCGTTGAACACCGGAATGCCGCGTTTGCGCGCCGCCAGCAGATCGACCTGGTTGGTACCGACGCTGAAGCAGCCGACGGCGAGAAGCTGGTCGGCCGCCTCCAGCACCTGATCGGTGATCTGGGTGCGCGAGCGGATGCCGAGCAATGACACGCCCTTGAGCGCCCGCCGCAAATCCTCGCCGTCCAATGCCTTGGTCAGGCGCTCGACATTGGTGAAACCCGCCGTTCTGAACAGGTCCACGGCGCTGTCGTTGACGCCTTCGAGCAGCAGCGCCTTCGCGCTCCGCTCAGGGCTTTGGCCGGGGGCTGGCATGAAATCTCCGTGGGTCACAGCTTTGCCGCAGCTCATAGACCGCGGGGGATGCGCAGCACAATAGGGTTCGGATGCGGGGAGAAGATGGCGGGGCGGAAGCCGGGGAACAGAGCTGCCAACTCCGATGTCGTCCTGGCGAAAGCCAGGACCCATTACCCCAGGGAGTAGTTGTGGTGCGAGCTGGTGGTTGCCAGTCTTCGCTAAACTCCCCCCAGGGGTAATGGGTCCTGGATCAGCGCTCGCTACGCTCGCTTGTCCAGGACGACGGAGGGATCTTGCCGCATGTCGCAGAGGCAATGCCCAGTGACGGCATCAAATCACATAGAACCCGTGCGTGCCGTCGCGACGGAGCTGCTCGACCAGACCATACTCCCAGTCGAGATAGGCCTGCATCGCGCGCTCGTCGACGCCGGTGCCTTCATAGGGGCGGCGGTACCGGTGGGCCGGGTCGGGCTTGGGCAGGACGTGCGGCGGACCGATTTCGAGCGCGCCGTCATAGCCACCTTCCTGCACATAGACCTCCCAGCCCATCTGCGCGAGCCAGGACGCCGTCATGTCGGCGCGGACGCCCTTGTCGTCGGTCAGCACCATGCGCGCGCCGCGCACCGGCGCCGCCATGTCCGTCTCCTGCACGAGCTGGCCGCCGGGATAGTGGCGAAAGCCGGTGAGATGGCCGGCGGCATATTCCTCGGCGTCACGCACGTCGAAGCGATAGAGCGTGCGATCGATCTGCGCGACAAGCGCAGACATCTCGCTCGCGTCGATGTGGCGCACACCGGCGCGATAGGCGACGTCGCGCGCATTAGCCGGGCCGCCGTTAAACGATCCGATCGCGCCACGCCTGTTAGCACCATGGTCGAGCGTATGCCGCGCCAGCGTCCAGCCGATGGTGCCGTTGCGCAGCGCCCGGACCTTGTTCGGCACGCCGGCATTGATCAGCGATTGGGTGCCGATGATCGAGCGGGTGCGGCCGGCGCAATTCACGATGATGGTGGTGTCGGCATCGGGTGCCGCCTGCCCTGCGCGCAGCACCAGCTCCGCGCCGGGCACGCTGACTGAGCCCGGGATGTTCATGGTGGCATATTCGTCGAAGCGGCGAACGTCGAGGATGGCGATGTTAGCCTTGTCCGCGATGAGTTTTGCCACCTCGTCGGCACTGAACGACGGCGTGTGCCGGCGCGACTCGACCAGCTCGCCAAAGGCTTTGGAGTAGGAGTTGACGTCCTCGAAGATTTGATAGCCGGCGTCGCGCCAGGCCTTCAGCCCGCCATCGAGCGCGCGGAGGTTGGTATAGCCGAGCGCGGCCAGCCGCTCGGCGCCGGCAGTGGCGAGGCCCTCGCCATCGTCATAGAGCACGATCGGCACATTCTTGCGCGGCAGCCTGACCTCGGCTTCGATCGCGATCCGGTCCGCGGCCATGTTCGCCGCGAAGAGCGGATGTCCCGTCGCAAAACCAGCCTCGTGCCTGAGATCGAGCAGCGCGATCTCCTCGCGGAGCAGCAGCGCACGGCGGATGTCGGTGGGGGTGACGGTCGGGAGCTTCATGGCTTGAACTCTGAGAAGTGGCCATGAGCTTTTGAACCATTGTTGCGGCATTGGCTAGCCATCCGCGAACAATCCAGTTCGGCAGCCCTTGTCAGACACA
Source organism: Bradyrhizobium sp. Kon58 (assembly GCF_055807455.1). Lineage (NCBI taxonomy): Bacteria > Pseudomonadati > Pseudomonadota > Alphaproteobacteria > Hyphomicrobiales > Nitrobacteraceae > Bradyrhizobium > Bradyrhizobium sp. Kon58. Next base: position 19,913 of record NZ_JBVVOT010000042.1, on the reverse strand, counting down.
TCATGGTCGAGGAGGAAGATCCTGCGCGCGAACGCCTCTCGACCCGGTCGCGAGTTCATCACGTCGGCGTCACCTCAATCACATTCGTATGTAGCGACCACCTTCGCGAAGTCGAGCCGATCGAGAGCATCGCGGTCGATCCAGAAATGAAGCGTGCATCCGATGTTGGCGTGCCAGTCAAGAAACGCGAGATCACCTTGCATCTGGAGCAATAATATATCCTCCAAGTGCTGCTCCGTCGCATCTTGCGGGCCGCTGCCATATCCCAGCATCTGATGCAGGGCGGTGTTGAAGTGGCGATATTGACCGTCTCTTAGGGTCGGGGTCTTCCAATGATTTCGACGCGCGAAATTCTTCAAATAGCTGAGAGGAACTTCGTCGGACACTTCGACGTTCTGCTCCGCCATGCATCGGATCGTATGATTGATGGCATTGCCGAGGTCCGACGCGATTGTGGACGAATACGTATAGACGTATTGTCGGATACTCTCGTAGGTGCGCACGACGTCGATCCACCAAGCCCGAAAGATCGCTCTTGTGTCCGCATCCACGTTATCCATCGGCGTCAGTGCCCGACAGCGCTCGAGCCATCCGATTGCGCCAGCCCGAAGGCGCTTCAATTCCGCGACTCCCTCGTCGGAGAGCGGCTTGTAGGAGTATCCGGGTGTCAGGTCGCGAACGACGTGCGACAGCACAGACCGAACCACGTGATTGATCAGGAGCCAATTGAAAGGCCAATGATCGTCCTTCTCGTATTCGGACGCCATTCTGAATTGCAGAAAATCAGGTCCTTGCGGCTCACCGCGACCCAATGCCTTGCATAATTCTGCGATCATGAGTTCGCCTCCGACGGCGTCCTCGTGGAAATAGAAGTCCCGGAATACCTGGAAAGAAAGTGGATACTTGAATTCGATCTTGGAATGAAAATCGAGCGCCGGATCGAGCCATTTGACCTGGGCGTCACCACCGGTTCCCGCCAGCGGCATTAGATCGGACGGTGGCGCGCGGTCGGGATATGCGTCACCCGCAGCAGTACCGTAGAGAATGCGGCAAGGCGGACGTCCTTCGCCCACGAACACGGAGCTGCAGAAGAAATAGAGAGTGCCTCGTTTCGGCAGCGGCGACCAACCGGAGCCCGGGACTTCGGCCAGGTCGATCTGAGCGACGAAGGTGAGCGCGACGGTCTCCAAGGTTTTGTTCGCCCTGACTTCCGCCGTCGGCCACTCCAATTCTGGGGGCAGCCTGGGAAGTCCGCCGAAGAAACTTCGCGCCCTATGCGTGAGCGGCACGGGCAGGTCACTGCGTCTCACCAGTACGGCAGGCAGCGCCGTCTCTTCGATCTCGTCGCGTTCAGACAACGCCATCAGATAACCACCACTCTAGGATGCACCTCGCCAATCGAACCATTTTGCGAAAGCTCCGACAAGTGCTTCTTACCCGCGGCGCCCAATGTGATTCGTTGTCGCTGCTATTCGGCGCTCGCCGAACGGCAGTCGACGCGATCACTCGCCGGGCACGAGCCGTCCGAGCTGCGGCTGCGCCGGGCGCCGCAGCCTGCGGCGCGACAGGTAGAGCGAAATGCCCGTGACCGCGAACAGCGGCATCAGCGCAGCCGCGACCATGAACGCGAGCTTGCCGGGCCAACCCAGAATCGCGCCGCGGTGGATGTCGAGCACGGTCGCGATGATCTTCTCGCCGAACGTCTTGTCGGCGTAACGGTCCGCAGAAACGAATTGGCCTGTGGCGGCATCGACGCGGAATTCGTCACGGGTGGTGTCGAGGGTCGAGTCTTTCCCCCATGAGCGGATCCGGATCGCCGTCCCCGAACCGGCCGGCAGCGTCAGCAACGCCCTGGAGAAACGGCCGCCCTCTTCGTGCAGGAAGGCGGTCCACGCGCGATCAAAGCCGATCGGCTGTGCCGTCTCGCTGACGCCGGCTGCACGGGACGTCTTTGTGGGCATCTTGGGCTGCATCTTAACGGCGGCGACTTGCGGCCGCGACAGCAACCAGACGACTCCGTCCTTGTACCAGTCGAACGAGTACCAGAGCCCGGTGAGCGTCATCACCAGATAGATCGGCAAAACCCAGGTGCCGATCACCCCATGCAGCGAGCGATGCAGCCCGCGTCCACTCAGCCCGAGATTTGGTTTCAGCCACATCTTCACGCTGCCTGCACGCCGCGGCCAGCGCAGCACGAGGCCCGAGATGAGCATCACGATCAAGCCGACCGCGGCCACGCCGGTGATCTGGCGCCCCCAGCCCTTGGCATCGCCGGGGATGAGCAGCCAGCGGTGCAGCCGGCGCACGGTCGCGAAAAACTCCTCGCCGCTCGGCGAGCCCAGCACGCGCGCGTCATAGGGGTCGACATAGAGCGAGGACGCTCGCGCGCCCTGCTCGTCGCGAGCGAAGCGGAGGCGCACCGCCGCAGACGGGTCGCTCGACAGCGTGACGGCGGAAACGTGACCAACATCCTGGGTCGCCTTCAGGCGCGCGATCAGTCCGTCCGGCGTCAGCGCGGGAGCCGGACGCGGCGTGATCCGAATGATGCCGGCATTCATTTGATCGACGATCTCGTCCTCGAAACTCATGATCGCACCGGTCAGCGCGATCACAGCGAGCAGCAGCGCGAGCACGAGGCCCGCGATGGAATGGACCTGAAGCAGGATCGCCTTGATCGCGCGCCAGGACTCACGCATCGGCGCCAACCTTTTCGGTCCGCACGACCTGCAAATCGGCTTCCGCGCGCCGTACCGCCATCGCTAGAACTTCACCGTTGCCGACAGGGACACCCGGCGCGCGTCGCCGATGGCGACGTTCAGAGCGTTTCCGGTGGTGGACGTATAATAGACCTTGTCGAAGAGGTTCTTGACGTTGAGCTGATAGGTCACCGGCAAATTGTCGACCTTGGTGTCGTAGGTCGCAAAGACGTCTGCGACGGTGTAGGCCGGCAGGAAGAAGTTGTTGGCGGAGTCGCCCGGTCGGTCACCGACATAGTGCGCGCCGCCACCGAGCCGCAGACGTCCGGGCAGCGCATCGCCGAAATCGTAGACGAGATAGAGCGAAGCCGTGTTCATGGCGGCGTTCAGGAGCTTGGCGTTACCGACAGCGGGATCATTGATCAGCCGGGCATCGGTATACCCATAACTTCCGATCAGGCTCCATTGATCAGTCAGTTTGCCGGTCACGTCCAATTCGACGCCGCGCGACTTGGCCGCGCCGGAGGCGCGCGCCGCCGACTTGCCTCCACCGATGTCATCCAGCACCAGGACATTCTTCTTCTGGATGTCGTAGACGGCCAGGGTGCCCGACAGCCGCTTGTTGACATCGAACTTCAGACCGGTCTCCCATTGCGTTCCTTCTTCGGGCGCGATGGTGGAGTCGACGACAAAGCCGGAGGTGAACGCTGCGATGACCGATGTCGGCTTCAACGACTGCGTATAGCTCACGTAGTAGGAGAGCTGCTCGTTCAGCTTGACGACGACGCCGCCGAGCGGCAGCACCTTGTCGCCTGACAAATTGGTGTTCGTGACGAAGACGGGCCGGCCTTTTCCGGCGAGCTGCTCGTATTCCATCCAGCGCACGCCCCCGACCACGGACAGCCAGTTGGTCAGATGGAAGGTGTCCTGAGCGAAGAAGCCGCGGGTGCCGAGCTTGTCGGTCTGTTCGCTGTCCGTTGGCGAAACAGCCGTGCCCGGCGAGATCAGTCCGTAGACCGGATTGTAGAAATTGAAGTTGGCGGTCGCCTGGCGGATCAGGTCGCGACGATCGATGGTGCGATACAGCGCTTCGCCGCCGAACAGGATCTCGTTGCGGAAGCCGCCCACCCAGACATCACCCTGGAGATAGGAGGTGCCGTAACTGGCGTTGCTTAGCGAGTTCTGGGTGCCATCGTTGCTGCGTTTCTCGACGCCGGTTTTAGCGTCGACGCTGGTGATGCGGAGCTGGTTGGCGCTATAGGTCTCGGTGTTGTAGCTGTAGGCCGCGGTGACCTTCCAATTGTCGTCGAGCTTCTGCTCGACCGAGGCCTGCACCAGGTCAGAGGTGCCCCACATGTTGTTGAAGGGCTCGTCGAGCCGGCGCGTCTTCGGGATCGCCAGCGGAGCGCCGTTGACGAACGCGGTGCCGCGGTCGAACGGAGTGATGAATTCGCGGTGCTCGTAGGTGAGCTGGACCGTCGTGGTGTCGCCGTACCAGGCCAGCGACGGGTTCACCAGCATTTCCCTGTGACGGCCAAAATTGCGCCAATAGTCCTCGCTGACACCATAACCGACGAAGCGATAGGCAAGTCCCTGGTCGCCGATCGGGCCGGTGATGTCGAGCGTGCCGTCGGCGCCGTTGCGATTGTTCGCGAAGGTCGAGCCGAGCAGCGTGACCGAACCGTGCTGGTAGAGCTCCGGACGCTTGCTGATGGTGTTGACGATGCCGCCGGGATCCATGATGCCGTAGAGCAACGAGGCCGGCCCCTTCAGCACCTCAACGCTTTCGATCGCGGCGTTCAGGCTGCGCCCCTGCACCAGCGGCATGCCGTTACGCATGATCGAGCCGTCGCGGTTGTCGCCGAAGCCACGACGGATCACGGCATCCTGGGTGCCGGCGAGCGTGTTGGTCTGGGTGATCCCGCTGATGTTGACCAGCGCGTCGTCGATATTGCGCGGCAGTTGGTCCTTCAGAACCTGCGCAGGCACGACATTGACGGATTGCGAGGTGTCGAGCGGAGAGGCCCCGCTGCGCAGCGTCGTCGCGCTCGGCATCGCGCGGTAGCCGAGCTTTGCGGCTTGTTGCGCGGCGGCATCAGCCGCGGCGCGTTCCGATGGCGTCGGAGCCGCGGGGGTGGTGGCATTGCGGCTGCGCTGACGCGCGGCCGCTTGCGTCCGGCGTTGAGATGTTTCCGATGCGCGCGCCGTTTTCGGCCGCGGCGCCGGCGCCTCCACCGTCACCGGCGGCAGCGCCGATTGCGCCTGCGCGCTCGTCGTGCTGGAGGGACATTCAGCGAGCAGCACGGCCGCTCCGATGAGAAGAGCCGCGCGGCTGTCGCCGGCAGGCGTTCGACGACCGCTGACGCGCTGGCCGTCCAGGTAGACACGCACTTTCGATTCACTTCCAAGTCAGACGCAGAAGCTGGCGCGTCTAACAGCAGCTGTTCGTGAAGAGAACCGCAAGCGGACTTGAATCGCTCTAGTGTTGAATGGTTCTAGATTCCGATCGCGCTATTCGGCAATCCTCGATTGATTGCGCAGCGAGCGCGACACGCAGCGCGCGAGTTCGCGGCAACCTGTCGCGATTCTCCGCGATCTCACGCGATGGCGGGAGCCGTCAGCTCGTCGAGCTTCCGCTTAAGCGCGGTGCCGTCGGACAAGGCCCGGAGCGGCGGCCGCACGCGCAGCCAGCTCGCATCGCCCGTCTGTGCCGCGAGGATGGCTTTCAGCGTCGTGAGGAAGGATGGTGATTTCACCACGATGTCCACGGCAGCCTGCATGCGTGCTTCGACATCCTTGCCGTCGATCATCGCCTTGACCAGCTCCGGCGCGATGTTGGCCATGCCGCAGATGGTGCCGGCACCGCCGGCGGCGATCGCGCGGCTGATGTCAACCTCGTTGCCGACGGTGATGGCGAGCTCGGGGGCCGCGGCGCGGAACGCCTGGAACTGCTTGAAGTCGCCGCTGGAGTCTTTCAGGCCTGCAACGACCTTGCCGTAGCGCTTGCGCAAATTCGCGGCGACGGCGGTCGGGATCGCAACACCCGAGATCTGCGGGATATGATAGAGGTAGGCGCGCAGGCGATCGTCGGCGACGCCGTCAAGGATCGCCGCAAAGGCATCCTCGATACCCTCAGGGGTGACGCTGCGGTCGAAGTAAGGCGGCAGATAGAGCACGTGACGCAGGCCGAGACCGAGCACGGCGCGCGTCAGCGCGATGCTGTCGCTGATTGCGGGGAAGCCGCCGCCGATTCCAATGCGGTCCGGCGCGACGCCGGCCTTGAGCACGGCTTCGATGGTCGCGACCCGTTCGGCGACATTAAACGAGGTGCCCTCGCCGGTGGTGCCGAACAGCACGACACCGTCGACGCCCTTATCGAAGAGTTGCTTGGCGTGGGCGGCGAGCTTTGCGGAGTCCACGCTGCTGTCCGTCGCCAGCGGCGTCGCCGACGCCACCCAGAACCCGCGAATTGCCTCGGTCATCACACTAGCCTTGTTTTTGCTTTACTTTCCGCCTTGTACCTTACATACAACAAACGCGCAAACCCTTTCCGCCGTCATGGCGGACATAACACGCAGCCAGATTCAGAGGAGGTCTCGCATGAACATGGTGACCCCCATCGAGCGGCCCGACCAACTGCTCGGCGCCCTGCGCGACAGGCTCGGCGCGGCTGCCGTGCTTGTCGGCACCGACGTGCCCGCGCGCAATTGCAACGACTGGAGCGCGAGCCTGCCGCAAACGCCGCTGGCGGTGATCCGCCCGGTCGACGCGCAAGGCGTGGCAGATGCGATCACGACTTGCCGGCAGGCACATCTGCCGTTCGTGCCGCAGGGCGGATTGACCGGGCTGTGCCGCGGCGCATCGCCTGAAGCAGGCTGGGTCGCGATCTCGCTGGAGCGCATGAGCGGCATTGAGGAGATCGATCATGCCTCGATGACGATGACGGTGAAAGCAGGCACGCCGCTTCAGACGATCCAGCAGGCCGCCGACGAAGCCGGCCTCTTCTTTCCGCTCGATCTCGGCTCGCGCGGCTCCTGCGCGATCGGCGGCAACCTCTCGACCAATGCCGGCGGCAACCGCGTGATCCGCTACGGCATGACGCGCGAGCTGGTGCTCGGGCTCGAAGTCGTGCTGCCCGACGGCACCATCATCACCAGCCTCAACAAGCTGATGAAGAACAATGCCGGCTATGATCTGAAGCATCTGTTCATCGGCTCGGAAGGCACGCTCGGCATCATCACCCGCGTGGTGCTGCGGCTGTTTCCAAAGCCGCGCTCGACCATGGCCGCGCTCTGCGCGCTCGAGGACTATGCCGCGGTGATTGCGCTGCTCGGCGCCGCGCGAAGCGGGCTCGGCCCGCTGCTGTCGGCATTCGAGGTGATGTGGCCGGATTACTGGGACGTCATCACGACTCGCGCCGGCGTCAAGCCGCCGGTCGCCGCGGGCCACGGCCTCTACGTGCTGGTGGAAGCGCAAGGCACCGACGAGAGCCTCGACGCGCCGCGCTTCCAAAGCTGGCTCGAAGAGCTGATGGAGCGCGGGCTGCTCGCCGACGCTGCCGTGGCGCAATCGCTGGCGCAGACGCAAAGCTTCTGGCGCGTGCGCGACATCTGCGCCGAGTTCGGTCAGGTGCTGGGGCCGCACATCTCCTACGACATCGGCCTCGCCGTGGCGCGGATGGACGAGTTCGTCACGCGCTGCAAGGCGGCGCTGGCTAACGGCATCGATGGCTGCGAGAGCGTCTATTACGGCCATATCGGCGACGGCAATCTGCATCTCGTCTCCTGGGTGACCGGCCTTGCCGTCGAGCGGCAGCCGAAGGAAGAGATGGACGCGATCATCTACGGCCTCGTGCGCGAGATGGGCGGCAGCGTCTCGGCCGAGCACGGCATCGGCACGCTGAAGAAGAAGTGGCTGGGTCATGCCCGCAGCGAGGCCGAGATCGCGCTGATGCGGACGCTGAAGGCCGCGCTCGATCCCGATCATCTGCTCAACCCCGGCAAGGTGATCTGAGAGAGCCGATGCGATCGCTGAAGCTCGATGCACCGAAATCGCTGTCGCAGCGGGTGATGCAGCGGCTGCGCCAGGCCATCATCGACGGCGAATTCGCGCTGGGTGCAGCCATCTCGGAGGAGATGGTGGCAAATTCCTTCGGCGTCAGCCGCACCCCGGTGCGCGAGGCGATGGGCCAGTTGCAGGCGCAGGGCCTCGTGGTGATCCGCCCGCAGGTCGGCAGTTTTGTCTTTACGCCAAGTGCCGAAGACATCACCGCGCTCTGCACATTCCGAATCGCGCTGGAGCCTAAGGCCGCCGAGCTCGCCTTCCACCATGATCGCGCCGGTGCGACCGCGACGATGAGCGAGGCGATCGCGGCAATGGAGCCGGCGATTGCGGCCAGAGACAATATCGCCTACGGGCGCGCCGATGCTGCTTTCCACGAGGCGCTGTTCGCCCATTGCGGCAACCGCTATCTCGCCGAATCCTATCAGCTCGCATCCAGCCGCGTCGCAGCACTGCGCACCAATTTGACTTCGCCGATCGACGTGCGCACGCGCACGTCCTTCGACGAGCATCGCAAGCTGCTCGATCTGTTCGCCCGCGGCGAGTTCGCCGCCTTCGCGACGCTGATGACCACGCACGTCACCAATTCGGGCGTGGTCTACGCAAAAGCGCTGCAGGTGGATTGAGCGCTGCTACCGCGCGCCTTTCGTGCCGGGCCTGTCCAGAAAATCCAGCGCGGTGTTGATCTGTTCGAGCTGGTGTTCGATTTTGTCGCGGTCCTCGACCGTGGGCGCCTTCTCGAGCTGCTCAACCAGCTTCTGCTTTCGAAGCAGCAAGTTCTCTATGACTGTACTCACGGCTCCCCCATCCGCCCAAGGCGAACATCGAGGCAATATTAGACCCCGGAAGCGAGCGCGCGCCAGCCGGGCCCGGCGCAAACCCTGCATCAGAATGTTCGCGAGGGCAGTTGGTTCCTGCGCGTGACCCGAGAAGGTGCACACAGCTGATGGCGGCGCCCGCGAACGGTTAACGCGGTCGCTCGCCCGGGCTGCCGGCCGCGGAACCGGATCTTTCACGTGCCCGTCGGTTGTATTCGCCGCCCCGGGGTCCTATGCGTATGCGCCATGGACATCCAGATCATCGCCGCCGAAAAGCCCCTGATGGCGCAGGCACGCCCGCACAAGCCGGCGCCATTCCTCCCGATGAGCCGCGCCGAGATGGATGCGCTCGGCTGGGACGCCTGCGACATCGTCCTGGTGACGGGCGATGCCTATGTCGACCATCCCAGCTTCGGCATGGCCATCATCGGCCGCCTGCTGGAGGCGCAGGGTTTTCGCGTCGGCATCATCTCGCAGCCGGACTGGCATTCGGCCGAGCCGTTCAAGGCGTTGGGCAAGCCCAAGGTGTTCTTCGGCGTCACCGGCGGCAACATGGATTCGATGGTGAACCGCTACACCGCGGACCGCCGCATACGCAGCGACGATGCCTATACCGCGGGCGGTGAAGGCGGCAAGCGGCCGGACCGCTGCACCGTCGTCTACGCCCAGCGTTGCCGCGAAGCGTTCAAGGGCGTCCCGGTCGTGCTCGGCGGCATCGAGGCCTCGCTGCGCCGGATCGCGCATTACGATTACTGGTCCGACAAGGTGCGCCGCTCGGTGCTGGCCGACGCCAAGGCGGACCTCTTGCTTTACGGCAATGCCGAGCGCGCCGTCGTCGAAGTGGCGAACCGTCTTGCCGCCGGCGAGGCGCCGCGCGAGCTCGACGACATCAGGGGCGTCGCGCTGTTCCGCCGCGTGCCTGAGGACTATGTCGAGCTGCACGCCGACGATCTCGACTCCGCCGACGAAGGCGCTTCGCGCACCAAAGGCTTGACCGTGATCCGGCTGCCCGCTTTGGAGCAGGTCGAGCAGGACAAGGAAGCCTATGCCCGCGCGTCACGCGTGCTGCACCGGGAGAGCAATCCCGGCAATGCGCGGCCGCTGGTGCAGCGGCACGGCGATCGCGATCTCTGGCTCAACCCGCCGCCGATCCCGCTGACCAGTGAGGAGATGGACGCGGTCTACGATCTTCCCTACGCGCGCGCCCCGCATCCGTCCTACGGCGATGCGAAGATCCCGGCGTGGGACATGATCAAATTCTCGGTGACCATCATGCGCGGCTGCTTTGGCGGCTGCACCTTCTGCTCGATCACCGAGCACGAGGGCCGCATCATCCAGAACCGCTCCGAGGGCTCGATCCTGCGCGAGATCGAGAAGATCCGGGACAAGACGCCCGGCTTCACCGGCGTGATCTCGGACATCGGCGGTCCCACCGCCAACATGTACCGAATGGCGTGCAAGGACCCGAAGGTCGAGGCGGCGTGCCGGCGGCCGTCCTGCGTCTTCCCGGAGATCTGCCCGAACCTCAACACCTCGCATGACGATCTGATCCGGCTCTATCGCAAGGTGCGCGAGACCAAGGGCATCAAGAAGGTGATGGTCGCCTCCGGCGTGCGCTACGACCTCGCGGTCGAGAGCCCCGAATACATCAAGGAGCTCGTCACCCATCACGTCGGCGGCTATCTGAAGATCGCGCCGGAGCATACCGAGCGCGGGCCGCTCGACAAGATGATGAAGCCCGGCATCGGCGCCTACAACCAGTTCAAGCGGATGTTCGATGCCGCGGCCGAACAGGCCGGCAAGAAATATTATCTGATCCCGTATTTCATCGCGGCGCATCCGGGCACGACCGACGAGGACATGATGAACCTCGCGCTGTGGCTGAAGAAGAACCGCTACCGCGCGGATCAAGTGCAGACCTTCCTGCCCTCGCCGATGGCGACCGCGACCGCGATGTACCACACCGGCGTCAACCCGCTGCGCGGCGTGCGGCGCGGCGGCAGCGACAAGGTCGAGGCGATCAAGGGCCTGCGGCAGCGCCGGCTGCACAAGGCGTTCCTGCGCTACCACGACCCCGACAATTGGCCGGTGCTGCGCGAGGCCCTGAAAGAGATGGGTCGCGCCGATCTGATCGGCTCGCGCCCCGACCAGCTGGTCCCCGCGCACCAGCCACCCGGCACCGGCAAGGCCGCCGGCACGCGGCGGCCGGTTCGTCCCGGCGAAAAGACGCAGCGGTTCACGACCAAGAATCTGCGGGTGATGAAGTAGCGGGCCGGACGATGTCCAGCTTCGATTGACGTTTTCCGGACCTCCAAAACAAAAAAGTCGAAAAACAACCCCATGCACAGTAGCCGGCATGAGCGGGATCAATGGCTTAGGCGCGCTGCTGAGACGTTGATCCGTCCGGACAAAAAGTCGTTGCTCCGTCGGGCAAAACAGGAGCAGGATGCCATCATCGAACGCATTGGCCATTGCGCGGTGGATCAAGGCGCATCAGCTCAGCGGCGCGACTGGCGCCCCGCCCAAAATGCGCAGATCGCCAATCCCTGCACCAGCGCCGCGGCAACATAAAAGCCGGGCGTGGCGCCCGTGCCGGCCGGAAGCCATTCGCGGATCAAACCAAAGACCGCCGGCGCAAACGAATAGGCGCCTTGCGACATCGCGACGATCAGCGCGACCACACGCGGCGCGTCATCCGGAGCGAATTCGACCTGCGCAATCAGCGGCGGAAGGAACGTCCCGTTGCCGAACCCGAGGCCGAACAAGACAACACCGAGGATCAACAGCGGAATGTTCATTCCGGCTGCGGCGATGAAGGTGATCGTGCCGGCGACTTGAACGGCGTAGCTGGCGCAGGCAACCAGCCGCCGGTCGATGCTTTCTGGCATGAGCCAGCCCAGCAGCGTCCGGCCGGCGATCGCCATGACGTCGATCAGTCCCACCACCGGCCCGGTCCATTGCGCACCGAGCGCAGGCAGCAGCAGCGAGAAGAGATGCGCGGTCAGGCCGATCTGTGCGAACAGCCCGAGACCCATGCCGGCCGCGAGCGTCAGGAATTTGCGGTCCCGCCAGAGTAGCGATCCGGTGAGCGGCCGTGCGGTCTGCGCCGAGACAGTCTCCGCGGCCGGGGCGCCGTCCGGCATCGATCCAGCCTGCTCCGGCGTGCGCGACAGCACGGTGCTCGCAAGTAGCCACACCACCACGACCAAGATCAGGCCGATGGCTGCTGCTGCAACGGCAAACCCAAGCATGGCAATGGCCGCTGCCCAGAGCGGGGAAAAGATGATTCCGCCGACATTTGCGCCGTTATAGGCGACCGCGAGTGCCGCGGGACGACGGCGGACGAACCAGGGCGACACGATGGCGTTGACCGCGGCCACGCCCATCGTCACCCAGCCTGCACCACTCAACAGCGTCGCACCGAACAATTGCCACGGCGTCGCCGCGATCGCCCATCCAAAGACGCCGACGGCCAGCGACAGCGCGCCGGCCTTTGTCACAGCCGGAATGCCGAAGCGCCGATAGAGTGTCGGCAGATTGGCTGTCACGATCGAGCCCGCCATGAAGTGCACGGTGACGGCCGTCGAGACCAGGGCCAGCGGCCATCCCCGAGTTTCGCGAACGGCGCTCAGGAAGATCGGCGGCCCATAGAAGCCGAACCCCAGGCCGAAAACGGCGAGACCAAAGGCCGCGGCGACAACGCGCCATCCATAGAACGTTTCGTTTCGCATCGTCGTCAGCCGCGTGAGCTCTGCGACGGGATTCTGCACAGACCTGCCGGCGCGCAGTTCGCTTCCGGTCGAAGCGTGAGATCGGAAGGCTCGCGCCGAAAGTACGCTTTCGCCCGCATGAAGAATAGAATTCAAATTATAGCGACTACCGGCAAGGTCTCTCCTGGGTCACAAGCGCCATTCGGAAGGGCCGCCGGTTGCTTCCGGTCTACCTTCAAGAGCCGACCACCGGGGTACGCCGCCTAGACTTCGCATTCGGGCCAGGAGCGGACTCTCTCCCCGTATAGTAGGGGCTGCTGAAACGGAGAGAACATGAGCGTGCTGGAAATTATTCGACGAGCCATCGAAATCGGTGAACGAAACGGTAAGATTACCTTCGGCGAAATGAATGAACTGTGTAACAGCAGAGCACTTGAGCCCAAAGATATCGAACGCGTTCTCAACGCTCTGAGCGAAGCGGGGATTTGGATTGAAGAAGACTGAAACCTGGCTCGGGTGCGGCCACCGGCACCACGTCAACGGAAGCGACGGGCCAACAGGCGACTGTCGCCGGTAATCAGCACGATTTGAATTAAGCGTTTAAGTGACATGAAAGAGCGCCTCGCCTAAAGGTTGTTATCGTAGCGCCGCAGATTGCATGCGAAAAGCGCGACGGAGGTTGAGACACTGTCATGAGATGGCCTTTGCCGTATCCAAGGCGCGGTGATGTGATGGGTATTCTATTCATCGTCGCTCTGCTGTGCCTTATCGCTGTCAGCTTCTATTGGTTTCCAACTTCTAAGCCGAACAACGGCTTCGGTCCGGATTGGGATTGCACCCCTGTCCCTAATGGCCAACCGATTTGCATCAAAAAGCTAGGTCAGTGAACGCCGTCGCTGACGGAATTAGAGATGGAGATGTCCGAAGTGGGTCACAGGCTGCCCTTGGCACGCTGCTTCACCTTGTTCGGCTCATCACCCGGAAGCAGACGTTGCGGCTCTCCGAGCGAAGGTCAGCGACGGCCAACACGCGACTTTGTGTGGAGTCGGTTTACCCCAGGTTAGGGCTTAGTACTGCACAACTTAGCCGTGCCGAACCGGAGCGATAAACGTCGTCCGGCAGGGATTGGGTTTTTTCACGAGAAGGCTGATATGAAGCTCTTGTCTATCGTGTTCCTTGCTGGCCTGAGCGGGACGGCACTAGCTCAACAAGAGGCTGTTGAGGTCGGCAAAGCGATGACTGAGTTGCTCAAGCCTTACAGGGAATGCCTCAAGGCCGAAGTCGCTAAGGCAACGTCCAAGGAGCACGCTCAGCTTATCGTTCAGGAAGCGTGCGCAGATTTGCGCCTCAGCGTCAGACCCAAGCTCATAGAAACCGTCCACCAGATACTGAATCCTATCCCCCCATCTTACAACGCCGACCAAGCCGCCGATGGTGCATTGAAGATGACGCAAGTAGGAGCCTATTATGACTACACCGGCGAAGTTCGCGCCTTTCACCAAAGGCTAAAAGACCAAGCTAACGAACGCAAAACGCGTCCTTGACGAGTCAGTTGCAACACCAAGGTCAGCTTCTGGTCACTTGCAATCGTAGCCCGCGGCTTGGGGGCAGCTTCTAGAATCGAGGGTGCGAAAAAGGTCGGCGACATGCCCTTTATCCTGTTGGACATAGATGCGTTGGGCGCATTTTGGCTATTATTATACGCTGCGGCCGCCAGCCTTAAGGCCAGAACGCACGATCTGTGGTTCTGGGTCATAGTGGTGTTCATTGCCTATTTGGCGTTCGAATACGCCCGGGCTCACTTTCGGCAACGCGGTCGGGAAAGTGACCGAGATTGAGTTTTCAAAGCTCGAATGCGTGAGATCAACTAGCGTTCTTCGAAGACAAAACGCGCAAGGCTAGATGTATGACACCGGCCGACGTCAACTATGGGTCATTTGCTGACGTCGCCGGAGCGGCGGTCAATGGTCTGCTTAGGGCCATCAGCGGACTAAGTGGTCCTTCGGTATCAGCACGAGACCGAGCAACGGATCGTCCTGAATATAGCCGAGAATAATGCCGTGGCCTCCGGCCGCGCGTGGGCAGCCTTCGTGCAAAAGTATCTTCACAGTGCCTGTTTCGATTGATCCCTTGATGACGCGGTCAACGCGTGCGCTCAAGAGCTCCCCTTGCAAACCTCGCGCGTCGCTGACCTGCCTGCGATCATGGATGGTTGCTTCGATGATCTCGGATGCATCGATGTCGGCCGGGACCTGCTCAAACATGATGCTTCGTGCTACCACGATGGCGCAGGCGGTCGCGCCGATACACGTCATGCAATAGATCGCCAACGAGAGCGACCATGTACGTATGTCGGCAGGCAGGTCGTTGAACATCGCACGACAATGCCAACTCTCCGCGAGGTCCGCAACGGGTCAAAGGCTGCCCTCGGTAGCCAGCACGACTTGGTCAGCTGACCTCTAGGAAGCGGACATCGCGGCGCGCTGGGCGAAGGTCAGCCACGGCCAACGGCAGTCGCCGTCAGCCTTTTGGTTAATCGTCTCTGAAGCCATCCCAGCATTGGTCGTGAAGTCGTGAACCGCTGTTAGAATGGCTCGTGGTAAGTTGAAGTCATGCCCAGCCCTGAACCACCGCTGCGGGACGTACTGAAGTCGCTCACCGACGATCGAATTGCTTCAGTACCGCTCATCGTCAATGGCCTGACGGTCCGACCGCGCAAGCAAGTGAACCCGTGGCTCTGCGCACTTTGTCTGCTACCAGATTTCGTGGCGCTCCCCGTTCTTGCCGGTCTCGGCGTGCAGCGGCTGCTGCGATACCTAGACACCCTGCGGAAGAAAACTAGCTAGGCGTGAACTTCCGCAACGGGTCAGAAGCGGCCTTCCGGCTCCCGGCTGCCTATTTCCGCTTGAGCACCGGGAGCGGACATCACCGGCACCGGTCGAGAGGTCCGAGATGGGCCACAAGCGGAAGCTGGCACATGCCCTTGCATACTATGGGCGGCGCACCTCGAAGTAGGTTTTTGCTCCACGCTGAAAGCCCGCGCCCTCGTAGAAGCGCAGCGTCGTCTCTCGCTTCGAACCCGTCGCCAAATGGACCTTGTAGCAATCGGCCCGCGCGGCAATATCGAGTGCACCGGCAAGAACCCGTCGGCCAAGCCCCAACTTACGGTAATCCGCGTGAGTGACCACATTCTCGATCACCCCATATGATCTACCGCCGCGAGAAAGGTTAGGCACGATCGCGAGAGTGCATGAAGATACAAGTCGTTCGGCTGTTTGCGCCACGATCACGGTCACGAAGTTGGACGCAAGTAAGGTCATCCAAACGCGCTCAGCTTTGGCCGCTTCCAGTTGAGGCTCATGCGTATGAAGGTGTTGGTAGAGGCTCAACACCTCGCGCAGATCCTCTTGCGTGGCACACCGGACAATGGCTTCATTCATTCGATAAATCCCAGGACCATAGGGCTATCCAAGCGACGTGGAATCTTCGTCAGCCTTTAAGCCCGCGCGCTAACCTCCGTTGTTGAGGAGGTGAAGGGCCTGTGCATGAAGACTGGCAGTTGCCGAAGCTAAGATTGGGCCACCTTCCTCGGCGCGCCCGCCATCAATCCGCGTCACCACTCCGCCCGCCTTTTCAATGATCGGGATCAATGCGACAATATCGTAGGGCTGGAGCGAAGGTTCAAAGGCGAGGTCAATACGGCCAGCAGCTAGCATTGCCGTGGCATAGCATTCGCCGCCGTAGCGGGTCATCCGGACCGAAGCCGCAAGGCTATCGAAGCCCTGCTTGAGCTCACCATGATAATAGCGCTCCGGCGAATTCGTATGCAGGATGGCCCGCGACAGTGGCCCGACGTCTCGCGTGGACAGTCGTTGACGCGTGCCTGCATGTTCGCACCAGGCCCCATCCGCGGTGGCCCAGAAGCGCTCCCTGGTGAAGGGCTGGCTCATCATTCCCTGTTCCGCTCGGCCATCGACGGTGAGACCGATCAGCGTGCCCCAGACAGGAATGCCCAAGATAAAGGGACGAGTCCCATCCACCGGGTCCAACACCCAGCGACAAGAACCGCTTCCGGTCAGACCGAATTCTTCGCCCAGAATGGCATGGTCGGGATATTCGGCTTCGATCGCTGCTCGAATTGCAATCTCAGCTTCCCGGTCAGCCTCGGTCACCGGGTCGAAGTAACCTTCCCCAGTTTTGGAATCGACGGCAAGGTCGGTTCGAAAGCGTGGCAAGGTTTCGCGATCGGCGATATCTGCCAATCGATGAAGGAAATCTGGGCTTGGCAGTTGAGGCATCAAATATCTCCCTTCGTGCACGCCCACGTTGTATCCGGATGGGCTTCGAATTGCACCCGATAAAAATGCATGAACAGTCCGGTGGTGATTTTGAAGGTGTTCGCCGAGAACCCCGCCAGAACCAGAGACCAGAAGGGACATCACCAAGGCTGGCTGCGATGTCTCAAACGGGTCAAAAGCAGCGGTGGACGTCAAGTTGGATCGACGTCCGGTTTGCCCCTGACAGCCGACACGACACGCGCTCAATTGACCTTCGCCTTCGGGCCACAAGCGGATGTCTTAGGCGAGCTACGGCTCTGGAGATTCGCAATCGGTATAGCTAGTCTGCGAACATGGATATCCCAACCTTATCGGCCGACCTCCGCTTCCAACGCCTAGCGAATACGGCGGACGACCTTGCTTTTTCGTTCGGGGTCAAGAAGGCGGCGATGGGCCCTCACATAGCCCAAAAGTGGACGTGGGATGAAGAGTATCAGCTCAACGTTCACCTCGGCCACTTCCGAGAGAAGCCCTTCTTCGCGATTGAGCATAGCGAAGCGAGGATCGGCACGTTGTCGTTGGTGAAGCAGGACAGCTTCGTCCGGTTTGGCGAGTTCTACATCCTTCCGCAGCATCAACAGCAAGGACTCGGCACGCGCATTCTCAGGCACTGCCTAGAGCTTGTCGATGCATCGCCTCTGCCCGTCAAGCTGGAATATCTCAAGTGGAATCCGGTCGGCTCTCTGTACAAGCGACATGGTTTCGCAATTGTCGGTGAGACAGACATACACTGGCTCATGGAGCGTGCCGCTCGCAACGAAGCTGGGCGCTAGCTTTGTGCGCTTTGGGTCAAAGGCGGCGGTCTGCACCGCAGGCGACGACGTCTGCTCTACTTTCGATGCCAGACCTGCCAATGCACCGCGTCAACGGAAGCGATGGGCCAAAAGCAGAAGTTTGCATGCGCTCGCTTCGCCCGGTGCGGGTCTTGTCAGGTCTTAGATGAGGCCGAAAGTGATCGCGATCAAGAAGAACACGACCAGCCCAATGGCGACCATCTTGAAGATGTAAGCGGCCTCAACGTCGTGCCCAATCCATTCGAAGTCCGGCCCCCATAGGACAGTCGCGACGAACCCGAGAACGAAGGTCGTGATCAGCAGGATCACGTAGAGGGTGTCCATATGGATCGACCTTTATCGTCACTGCCACGACCACTCACCCATGACGCCGATAAACCAGCCGGCATTGAAGGCGACAACCAGCATGAGGAGCCAGGTCAATAAAGAGGGCTCGACGTCCTGAATACCTTGAGAACGCCAAATTGCGAGTAGTACCAGCGCACAAATTCCCGAGCAAAGAGCAGGCCAGATCGCTGCGAACCGTCCTTGACGGGTCCGTGGCAGACGCCTGGCCCGGCGAGACGCCACCAAGGCAGTCAAGGCCAACACTATCAGACATGAGGTGAGCAAATACATTCGACAAGTTTCCTGGCGCAATCGCCGCCACCTCTAAGGTTGCCGCGATCCACTAGCGTCAAATAATTTCCTCAACCTTACAGTGATACAAAAAACTGTCGTTCGTCCGCCAAGGTCGTTTACACAGGCCATCTTTATTCATTTCACGGCGCTACAAGGCGCTGCCAGCTGAGATGGCCCATGACAGGTCAGAAAGTCAGAATCTCTCGCGGGGCCAATGCGAGGATGCGAAATGCCAAGTCGGTTGCGGCATGGAGTCTGCTCGCGGCGGGATGGCTGCTTTTTCTTGCTGAGGTCTTGTCCGCCGTTTTTTCGCAGCGAGTGTTTTACGGAGATAAGTTCCCCCCCTACATTGGGTGAGTTATCAGGCTGAACCGGGTGTATTCAGTGTCGTGCTAACCGGCTCACTTGCGGGAACTTGCTTCATTGGCTGGGTCCTTCTGAGACTCATTCCCAAACGGAGCTGACGGTGAGGTGTCCAGGTCAGCTAAGGGTCACAAGCGGTCCTGCACCGGCTGCTCGCGCCAGGTCAGCTATGGGCCAAGAGGGGACTAACCAGTCTGGGCGCGAACATACGTCTCCGCCTGTTCGAGCAGGTGATCGAGCGAGCTAACGGCCGTATCGAGCACCAGGTGTTCTCGATCCCACGGTTCATAGTCTCGGTTCACTACCTCAGCCCACGTTGGCAGCTTGAGGCCGCTGATGTCTGAGGTGCGCGTTTCCACTCGTTGTCGATGCAAGATCGGGTCGCTGCAAACCACTTCGATCTCAACGACGCATGCCACCTTCTGAGCGGCGATCTGTCGCCATCCGACACGGCTTGCCAGGACTGGATTAACGCAGTCTATAACAACGATGCGACCAAGCTCGAGATTTTCAGCCGCAAGTGCGGTGGCTACCACATAGCCCATTGCGCCGACAGTATGACCTGCGGTTCGTAGCGTCTGCTCAACGGCATCGATACGAAGGTACGTGGCCGCGAGACGTCTGGTCAGCTCCCGAGAAACTGTTGTCTTGCCCGTGCCGGGAAGGCCGCCAAAGACTATCAGCACAGGTGGACGGCTTGTCATGCGACATCATCGGCCGGCATTCGGAAGTCCGCAATGGGTCATCAGCGGTCCCCACCGGCTGCGTGCGGCAAGTCAGCTAGCGGATAAGATGCGACATCCCGGGGCGATGAGCTTCCAGTATGAACTGGCACAACAAGTTCTGGATCATGCCGGGGCTTTGGAATGCACAATGATAAGTCCTTCGCGATGGCGGAACCGCGGAACTCGTAGCTCAGACGCCCGGTTCCGGGGCAACATGGTTCCTCAATTAACAAATGACCAGAGCGCTCCTCAAGCAGATCGGCCACGTGTGTCTGGCGCGCTACAGCAAATTCAGTGAGTTGGGTTAGCGTTTGGCACACGTTATTTAAACCTGAGAGACTCGAAATGAAAAAGTTCCTTCTCGCTACTGTCGCTTTCGCCGCCCTGGCGGGTACAGCATCTGCGGCTGATATGGCCGCGCGTCCTTACACCAAAGCCCCACCGATCGAGGCCTCGCCGATTTACAACTGGACCGGCTTTTACATCGGCGGTCACGTCGGCGGCGCATTCGGTGGCAGCAACAACATTCTGGCCCCCGGCTTCACCGGCACCAGCAGCAACGACGGTGTGTTCATGGGCGGCGTGCAGGTCGGTTACGACCATCAGTTCTCGCCGAACTGGGTGCTGGGCATTGAAGCGAACTACAGCTTCCTCGACACCAATGACAATGCCTTCGTCAACCGTGGGCTCGGTTCGGTCACCGGTCGCCTCGGCTACACCTGGGGTCCGGCGCTGCTGTACGTCAAAGGCGGTTATGCCTGGGCTGACTCCCGCCTTACGAACGGTTT
>NZ_JBVVOT010000041.1:0-52034 GCF_055807455.1 Bradyrhizobium sp. Kon58 | reverse complement strand
ATCTCCTTGATCGTCTTGCCCTTGATGAAGTGCTCGCGCCTTATCCGGGCAATCGTCTCCACGATCAGCATCCCCAAGCGCGTCGATGTTCTGTTCGCCATCGAGCGCGAGATCAACAGACTTCCTGCGCAGGAGCGTTTGCGTGTGCGCCAGGAACGTAGCCGCCCTTTGATCGTCGAGTTGGAGGCGTGGTTGCGCGAGCAGCGCGCCAAGCTCTCCAGGAACAACGACACGACCAAAGCGATCAATTACTGCCTCAGCCGCTGGGGTGCATTTAGCCGCTTCCTTGATGACGGACGGCTTTGCATGTCGAACAATGCTGCTGAGCGTGAGCTACGGTCGGTCGCCGTGGGACGAAAAAATTGGACCTTCGCCGGGTCGGATGAGGGCGGCCGGCGTGCGGCTGCCATCTACAGCCTCATCGCCACCGCCAAGCTCAATGACATCGATCCACAGGCTTGGCTTGCCGACGTGCTGGCCCGTCTCCCGGATCATCCCGCCAAGCGCATCCACGAACTCATGCCCTGGAATTGGCGATCTCAGAACCTCGCTCACGCCGCATAAGCGCGGTCAGCCATCCGCTCAAGATGCCTAACCAGGGGCCATCACCGGATGCGTACGTTCAATGACAGGCTAATCGCCTTGTTGAGATGAACACGAACGCCGTGAGTTTCGCTCCTCTCATCTCGGCTCAGTGCCCCGGAGGTCGATCTGCAGCTGCGGTCCGACTGCGCTCAAACTGCGTCTCGCCAGCGCTTCCGCCTTCAGCGCCTTGGCGAGAGGGCT
Organism: Bradyrhizobium sp. Kon58; assembly: GCF_055807455.1. NCBI lineage: Bacteria > Pseudomonadati > Pseudomonadota > Alphaproteobacteria > Hyphomicrobiales > Nitrobacteraceae > Bradyrhizobium > Bradyrhizobium sp. Kon58. The sequence goes on along the minus strand of NZ_JBVVOT010000041.1, from coordinate 51,248 downwards.
ACGGTGTTGCAGTGACCTGCCTCAGTCCGTCGGCGCCGACCCAGCGGGCTCCTCGAACTGGCCGTAGAGGGCGTCGAGAAGAAGACGAATTTGTTCTGATCGAATATTCGTTTGCTACCCGGCTGCGAAGGTAACGTCCAATGCGAGGGTGGATTAGACAATGATAAACCTTGCCAGGATGGGGATGACCTTTTAGAGCTCGGTTAGCGTGGCTTCCCTTTTCGGCGAAACGCCGTGCGGCTCCAGTGCTTGTCTGTTGATTTATAACGGACGGGGCAGTGGATGCCGATCACGCGTTGGAGATGGCCGAGATCGAGTACTTGAGTTCGTCGAAGTAGGCCACCGGGGCGTCCGCTTGCCCACTCCAGCGCAAATGCGCGGGTCAGGAGACCTGGGCCCGTCGAAAGCCAAACCAGATCGGTATCGCCGCGGTTCATGGCCGCGGTGCCCATATCGAGGGCGCGGACGATGACAGGGTGCTCCGGCGTCACGGCGATGAAATTGTTGCCGATCGAACCGTAGTTCTCCTGATGCAGTGCCAGTGTCGCCTCTGGATGAAGATAGCTGTCGATCGGTGCAAGGGATCGGTCGTCGGCATCCGCATAGATGCCGCCTCGCGCCGCAAGCCAGGCGAGGCGGAACAGGTCGGCCTGTTGAGCCGGTACGACGGCGCGATCGTAGGCACGAAGGACCTGCACACCGAATTCACGCCTGAGGAATTCTCTCGCGCTGTCATTATCGAAACAAGTCCAGCGGTGACTTGGGTTGAATTCCCGCCACGATCCCATCAGCTCAGTCACATCTTTCGGCGGATCCCGATCCCAGAATTGCACGATGTGCCGCGGGATTGGACTCTGAGCTCCCGGATCCGATTTTGGCGGTATTGCAAATCGGCCATTTTGGCGCAGCGCGATCGCCAGAAGCATCGCAGCTGGCGTGTAGTCCGGATAAGCCGCGAGCATCGCTCGCAATCGGCCGAATTGAACTGCGGGATCGCCAGACATGATGCTTTGCAGTTCCGCCAAGGCATCGGCATCCAGGACGAACTCGTCGAGCAATTGTCCGACGTGATTTTGCGACGGGCTGAGGGACTGACCTTTGAGGAGAAGCGAGGATCTGCTGACACGAATGAAGTTCGCGAGCGCTTTCCGTGATGTATCGATGTCGAGGCTCATCAATGCCGCGCGCGCGAGCTCGAAATGGGCCCATGCATCGCTGGGATTGAGGCGAATGGCCTCCTGATAGGCCGGGATCGACTCGCCGTAGGCGAATCTGGCCTCGGCAAGCTGCCCGCGAAGCAACTCGACCCGCGCGTGGTCGGTTACGCTCGAGGCCGGCGTCGGGCCATTCAACTCCTGCTCGGCCAGCACGTAGTCGCCGGTCATGGTCGCAATCTGGACCTTATGCGACCAGAGCCAGAAATTTGGACGCGGCGCCTCGGCCAAGGCCTGATCGATCGTCTCTTGCGCCCGGGTCCATTCTCGCAGTTGGCGCAGCAGCTCGATTTCCATCCCAGCCATCTCGGGATGCGATCCGAGCCGCTCACGAGCTTCTGCGATCAAGCGGAAAGCTTCATCGCGCGAGCCCGCTTCGAAAGCAGCTCGCGCACCGCCAAGCCATGCCCAAACATTTGTAGGATGTGCGGCCGCTGCGCGGCGATAAATCTCCAGGGCCCCTTCCGCATCGTCGCTTTGCATGGCCAATTCGGCGAGCCCGATTAGGGCTCCGACGTGATCGGCCTCGGCGATAAGGGCTTGATCAAGCCATTGTGTCGCAAGCTGCGGGCGGCCGAGCGCACGCTCCTCGCTCGCCGCTTCAACCATCGCCTGGGCATTGTCCGGGTGATGGGCGATCAGCTGCTTGAACACCACCAGCGCCTCGTCCCGGCGGTCCTGCCGGCGCAGCAGCTGCCCGCGTTGCATCAACGCACGCGCTTCCGTGGGAGCCGAGGCAAGCACTCGATTGATGACCGCGGCACTCTCGTCCAGCTGGCCCAGATCTCTCAGCTCGACGGCCACATCAAGGAGCCGCATTTCGTTGGCTGGCTCAGCAGCCGCCGCCCGGCGGAACGACGCGAGCGCGGCATCGCGATCTCCGCGCCGCCGATGAATGTTGCCGAGAGCCCCGTAACTCTCGGCGTGATCGGGCTGGCTGGCGATGACCTGCAAGAACAGCTCGGCCGCTTCGTCCAGCCGGTATTGGGCGTCAAGCAGATGACCAAGCGCCACGCGGGCGCCGCCATGGCCTGGTTGTGTGGCCAGCACCTCGCGCAGGGCTGTCTCGGCCTGATCTAACTGCCCCAGGCGGCGAAGTGCGTAGCTAAGGCCAACCAAGGCCGACGGATTCCCCGGCGCGCGCGTAAGCGCTTCCCGGAAACGCTCAACCGCTTCGGTCGGCCGGCCGAGCTTCAAGAGCACGTGACCGGCCTCGATGGGCGCGTTCGGATGCGCCGGATCGTCTCCCTTGGCCGCATCAAAAGCGGCCAAGGCCTCGTCGCTGTGTCCGGCGCTTCGGAGCGCATAGCCCAGTCCAAGGTGCAACTCTCGTGATGCCGGCCAATCCCTCAGGGCGTCCCGGTATTGGGCGGCGGCGTCGTCAAAACGTCCGAGATTTCGCAACGAATTGCAGATCTCTTGCCGAATATAGAGTGCCCTTGGATCGACATCGCGAGCACGGTTGAAACAGTCCAGCGAAGCCCCATGGTTGCCGCGGTCTCGCTCGCTGATGCCAAGCGCGTGCAGCGACCCGGCATTTGTGGGTTGCAGGTCAACCGCACGCCGGAACGCCTCTGCAGCAGGGTCAAGCCTTGCAGCCTTGCGATGCAGCCAGCCCATCGCGACCCATGCACTGGCATTCGCAGGCTCCTGCTCCAGGACTGCGGTCAAGACCTCGAGGGCCTCGTCGAGGGCGTCGATGTCACGAAGAATATGACCGAGTTCTATACGATAAGTAATGTCGGTGGGGTCAACCGTAATGAGCTTTCGAAACGTTTCAGCCGCTTCCAGATTGCGGCCCGATTGCTTCAACAGCCGCGCGAGAGCCGAGATATGTCCCGCATTTGATGGGCCCTGCTCGATGACGTCTTGCAACAGGGCAATGGCGTTGTCGATACGGTTGGTATCGCGAAGGATGTTCGCAGCCTCGACCTTCGCGGCAGTGTTCGTGGGGCTGGTCTTTGCGGCCGACAGGAACGCGTCAAGCGCCTGATCGCTGCGGCCCAGCGATTTCAAAGTGTAACCGAGCCCCATGGATGCGCCCGCATGACCGGGCTCGAGTTCGAGGACGCGCTGAAAGCAGCGCTGGGCCTCCGCGAGATCACGTAGATGCCTAAAGGTGTGACCCAAGCCGATCAGGCCTGACTTGTTGTCGGCATCAAGCGCAAGGCCGCGCTCGAAGGCATCCCGTGCCTCGGGGATCTGGACGAGGTGAAGATGATCATAACCGCATTCGATCGCAGCGGTTACGTTCGAAGGGTCAGCATCGGTTGCTCGGGCAAACGCCGCCAGCGATCCGACACGATCATTGGCTTTCCGGAGTTGCCGGCCTTGCTCGATCAAGCTCCGCGCAGTTTCGGCGGCGTCGGGAGCTGAAAGTCCGGCCAACTTCTCGGTTGCTTCGCTATTTTCTAATGGACCTTGCATCGAATGACTTAGATGAGGGGAGCCAATATGGCGGATCATCGAACCTATTTAACACGGCCCTAGCTGAGGAAAATGGACCGGCGTCAGAAGGTTAATTGCGGCCATGAAAATGAACTTTACGTTCGGCTCTACCATGAATAGAGGATTGATATACCCAAAAACGGGATTGGACTTAATACTAGCAGGGGGACTGAATGGCGGTGCATCACTCGGTGACCGCCGTATACCGCCTGTAAGCTGGAAATGAATGCCGACAACCCTCGGGATCATTGTTCCCTATCGCGACAGGTCGGAACACCTTGCGGCACTCATTCCGCACTTACTGGCCTTCTTTGCTCGGGACACGCTCTGCTCGACAGTTGCCGTCCGGATTATGGTTTCAGAGCAGGCCGGCAATCTTCCCTTCAATCGCGGTTTCGTTAACGACGCTGGATTTCAGGCAATAGCGCCGGACGTCGATTATGTCTGTTCCCATGACGTAGACCTCTTGCCCGAAGAGGCGGACTATCGCCTGTCAGAGAGGCCTGCGATGGCGATATCAGACGGGCTCAACTCTAGCTTCACCCCGGAATTTGTTCGGCAGCTTTTTAGCGCAGTCGTTTTAATGAGCAAGGAGCACTTTAGCTCGCGAATGAACGACTATTGGGGATGGGGATTCGAGGACGTGGATCTTCGAGAGAGGCTGCTGCGGGTTGGGTGCAGCACCGAGCATCGCCCGGGTCGCTTCAGGCGCTTAGCTCATGTTGATGCCGGAAGCTTTCCGGATGGCGAACCCACGCCAGCGCATGTTAGAAACAGACTTCGTTATGTGGACCTTTGGTTTGAGCAAGTCGCGCAAGGCTTCATTCGCAAGCGCAAAACTGATGAGTTCTGGAAGCGCGATGGTTTATCGAATTTAGCGAGCATTCAGAAGGTGCATTCGCGGCGTCACTTGGAGCACAGCGGCAAAATTGTTGTGGAGCACATCTTGGTTGAACCCCTCCATCAGCCGCAACCGGCAGAGGGCTAAAAAAGTCAGCTTAGGACTGATGCCGCAGATCTAAAGCTTTATGCCTACGCGCTTGGCCGTATAGCCCCGCTCCAAAATTGCGGCCCACCACGGCTTATGATCGAGATACCACTTCACGGTCTTCTCGATTCCGCTTTCAAAAGTTTCTTCGGCGCCCCAGCCAAGTTGTCGCTCGAGCTTTGAAGCGTCGATTGCATAGCGATGATCGTGGCCGGGACGGTCAGTAACAAACGAAATGAGCCGACGGCGCAATCCATCGCTTGTAGGGGCCATGTCATCAAGAAGGTCACAGATTGTCTGGACGACCTGCAGATTGGTACGTTCGTTACGGCCACCGACGTTATAGGTCTCGCCGATGTTGCCGCGTTCGAGAACCGTGGTCAAAGCCTTGGCATGATCCTCGACATAGAGCCAGTCGCGGATATTCTTGCCATCGCCATAGACCGGCAACGGTTCGCCGGCGAGACCCTTGATGATCATGTGCGGGATCAGCTTCTCCGGAAAGTGAAACGGCCCGTAATTGTTCGAACAATTCGTCACCAACGTCGGCAGATCGTAGGTCTCCCGCCAGGCGCGTACCAGATGATCAGACGAAGCTTTGCTGGCAGAGTAGGGGGAGTTCGGGGCGTAGGCTGTCGTCTCCGTGAAGAGCCCCTCATCGCCCAGCGAGCCGAAGACCTCGTCGGTGGATATGTGGAGGAAGCGGAACGTCGCACGCTTCTCGGGAGACAGGGTTCGCCAATGGCGTAGGGTCTCCTGCAGGATCGTGAAAGTACCTACGATGTTGGTCTGAACAAATTCATCTGGACCATCGATTGAGCGGTCGACATGGCTCTCGGCGGCGAGATTCATCACCGCGTCGGGTTGATACTTCTCGAACAACTTGCGAAGTGAGGCGCCTTCGCAAATGCACTGCCTCTCGAACTGATAATGCGGATTGCCTTCGGCGCCAGGTAAGGAGTCGAGATTAGCCGCGTAGGTGAGCTTATCGATGTTGACAACGCGCGCATGTGTATCGCGCAACAGATGTCGCACCACGGCAGAGCCGATGAAGCCGGCCCCCCCAGTCACGAAGATCGTTGAGCCTTTGAAGCGCATCTGGAGCGCCCTCCGTGATTGAAATTACTGTTGGAAAGAGCGAGCAACCGATTTCAAGTATTCCCCGTAACTACTCTTGGCTGTCTTCTCTGCCACTTTCTCGAAAGCTTTCAGAGAGATGTAGCCCTGCCGCAAGGCAATTTCCTCGGGGCAAGCGACCCGCAAACTCTGGCGCTGCTCCAGGATCTGTACGAAGTGACTGGCCTCCACGAGAGAGGCATGCGTACCCGTATCAAGCCACGCAAATCCGCGCCCGAGCACCTCGACAAAGAGATCACCGCGCTCGAGATAAGCGTTGTTGACGTCGGTGATTTCGATTTCTCCGCGGGCGGACGGCTTCACATTCGCGGCGATGTCCAGGACGTCATTGTCGTAGAAATAAAGGCCCGTAACCGCCACGTTAGATTTGGGTTGCTTGGGCTTTTCCTCAATTGACAACGCTCGGCCGGTGGTATCGAGCTCGACGACACCATACTGCTCCGGCGTGTTCACGTAATAGCCAAACACCGTCGCGCCCTTTTTTCGAGCCCCGGCGTGGGCGAGCATCTCTGGAAGGCCATGGCCGTAGAAGATGTTGTCGCCTAGGATCAGGGCGACCGAATCCTGGCCTACAAATTCGCGGCCAACGATGAAGGCGTCAGCCAGTCCACGGGGAGCGTCCTGGCTTTCGTATGAGAACCGTACGCCGATGTCTGATCCGTCGCCGAGCAGGCGTTGAAACAGAGGTTTGTCCAGAGGGGTCGAAATGATCAGAATGTCGCGAATACCCGCCAGCATCAGCGTGGAAAGGGGATAATAGATCATCGGCTTGTCGAAAACCGGAAGCAATTGCTTGGATACAACGGTGGTCACGGGGTAGAGGCGCGAGCCAGTTCCGCCGGCGAGTATGATGCCCTTCATGGCCCTCTCACAAATTTACCAATTAAAACGTATCAGATGGAATAGCCGGCACAAGTTCGCTATAGATCTAGAGTAAACAAGGTTTTCGAGCCCCTCATATATCACAATGAATGTTATTGCGACTACGCTTCCTGAGGTTTTGGTTATTGAACCCAAGCTATTTGGCGACCAGCGGGGCTTTTTCCTCGAAACCTACCGGTTCGACCGCTACGCCGAACACGGTGTCAGCCGCCCGTTCGTGCAGGATAACATGTCGCGGTCGTCCTATGGGGTGCTTCGCGGCCTTCACCTACAAAACCCCTCGACACAAGGCAAGCTCGTCAGTGTCGTGCGGGGCACGGTATTGGATGTTGCCGTAGATGTCCGTGTTGGAAGTCCGAATTTCGGGCGGCATGTGGCGGTTGAACTTAGCGAGGAAAATCGCAGGCAATTGTGGGTGCCTCGAGGTTTCGCGCACGGGTTCGCGGTGCTGTCTGAAACGGCGGATTTCTTTTACAAATGCGATGATCTCTACAGCCCAAAGGACGAACTTGTCGTCCGATGGGATGATCCCGCCATCGGGATCGATTGGGGCATTCCCAACCCGTCATTGTCGCCGCGTGACGCGGAGGCGCCTTTGCTCGCGGACGTGAAGAATTTGCCGACTTACGGGCAAGTGTAATGCGAATCCTTCTGACCGGGACCAGTGGGCAGGTTGGTGGAGCGCTGTTGCCTCTGCTGAATACTTCACACGTGGTCTTGGCGCCGCAGCGTGCGGAACTCGATCTTTCTCGGCCTGAGACCGTAGCTGAAGCGTTAGATGGTCTAGCGCCCGACCTCATCGTTAATCCAGCTGCTTACACAGCTGTCGACAAGGCTGAGGATGAGGCAGAACTCGCTCTGCGCGTGAACGCAGCATCTCCCGCCGCCATGGCCGCTTGGGCCCGTAAACGTAACGTTCCCCTGATCCATTTCTCTACAGACTATGTCTTCGATGGATCCGGCGAGACACCCTGGCGCGAAGGGGACAGATGCGGACCCCTCTCAAGTTATGGGCGTAGCAAGTGGGAGGGAGAGCGAGCAATCCAGGCATCTGGCGCAGCCCACCTCATCCTGCGAACGTCGTGGGTGTACGCCGCACAGGGAACAAACTTCCTTCGCACGATGACGCGTTTGGCGCGCGAGCGTGACGAATTGCGGGTGGTGGCGGACCAGTTTGGCGCCCCAACGGCGGCGGCTTCAATCGCAGAGGCGACATCGGCCATCATTGATCGACGCACAAACACTACGGATTTGGCCGAGGATTTCGCGGCGGCAGAGGGGCTCGTCCATCTGGCAAACGCCGGCACGACGTCCTGGCATGGCTTCGCAACAGCGATCGTGGATGGCCTCAAGATGAGAGGTCAGGCAGTCAAGTCTGCGACGATTCACGCCATCGCGACCAGCGAGTTTCCCACAAAAGCAATCAGGCCTGCCAATTCGCGGCTGGACACGTCAAGGCTCCGCCAGGCCTTCGGTGTGTCGATGCCAGGTTGGAGCCAGGCTATGCACCGTGAACTTGATCGTTTGATTCGGCTGGGATAATTCGGGTGCTTCTCAAGATCCGGGGGCTTCTGCCGTTGATCGTCATCGGTCGTAGCGAGCAGATGGTTGGCAAAGCTAACTCCCGCTGATCTGCCAAAAGGGGCGAGCACGCGATGGTGAAGCTCTCCGAGCTGCTGGTGCTCGAGTCGAGTCGATCATGAGCCGCCTCAAACCGCAGCATCGAACAAGTCAGCATCGAAGGTCGACGTTCGACAGGATCATGGGTTATTTGAGTTTTAAATCTTCGAGTGTTGTTCCTGCCGCAAGTAAGTCATGTACCCATCGCGGCTGACTACCGCGTCCACACCACGTCTGTGACGGGTTGTTTGGGTTTCGGTATTTTGGACGGACACGCGGATATGGCTTCCGCGGCTTGGTCAGGTGAGATTTTAGATTGGTTCGTTGTTGGATCGTCTCGCTAATTTCATGATGATGAAGCAAGAGGTCGTCCAACGACATGGATTGATAGTCCCTCATCGCTACCTCCCCGATGCAAAAAAAATACTTATGAGATGATCCCTTGGTGGGCGTACGTGACCAGCGCGTGGCCCGGTAAATCGGAAACAAGACTGAAAGAGTCCGCAGTGTAGTCGCCAAGAAGAGTCAGGTGAGCGACTTCTGCTCCGTTTGCGATGGTTAGCGTGCCGCCGGTGTTCGCATTCTGGACGTAACTGATAGTGGCTGAATCGGGGTTGAAGTTGTTCAACTCGATAACGTTCAAATCGTTGAACCCTGAAATCGTACCGTTGAAATGGAAGGCATCTCCGAGCGACAGGGTGCCGCCACTAGCCAGGCCAAAAACCACGTTGGCATTTGAAGCGGCCTCGAACTCAAGCTGGCCTGGGCCATCGATAATCGCTGTGCCGTTTCCGCTAACGACATCTTTGACCGTCAGATTGGCAGCATTTGCCCAGAGGAAGCCCGAATTGTCGACTGCGCTGACAACGATCAGGCCTCCTGGTCCAGAAGCCTCCAAAATTCCCGCGTTGTGGATCACATTCGAGCCAGTGTCGATGGTAAGCGGTTGGTTGCCTGTCGCGTTGACGTTGCCGGCGTTGATGAAGTTCAGTTGTCCGTTGCCCAATTGGCCTGCACCGGAGATGATGTTGTCCTCGTTGTTCAGGGTGACATTCGGGCTCGTTCCCGAAATGATGTTGCTGTTATCATCCGAGAGCAAAAATTGCCCGCCCCCCTTAAGCGTCAATCCGGGTTGAATGAGCTGCACGATGGTTTCGTCGCCTGCCGCGCTTACTAGGACGGTGCCGGTATTGTTCATTTCTCCACTGATCGGGAGTAAGGCTCCGTCAGAAACTGACATCGTACCAACATTGCTGAACGCTGGTGCCAGATCGAAAACGAAATTGCTTGCCGTTAGCGAAGACGATGAGATGCCGGATAGCGAAATAGATTGCTCGTCACCCAACGCAATGACGGCGCTGCCGGAGACATCGTCCAGCATGTGCGCTTGAACGGCGCCGAAGTCGGTGGCGGAAAAGCCGATCAGATCGATTTGATCGGCACGAACATCAAAATTGTAGAGTAGGTCATGACCGATAGGTTGCGAGAACACGATCAAGTCATGACCGCTCGCCGCCGTAAGAAAATCGTCGCCTGCATAGGCGAAGATCGGTGTTCCTTGGGCGTAAGCTTCAACATTGTCAGCGACGACGTGGTTCGTACTTGTACCGTTCTGCGTGGTTACCACTTCAGTTATTTTCAGAAGCGCGGCGCCTTCGAAAGTACCCGGTGTTGTTATCGACAGAGATCCGGGATCGGCTGTTTGCTCCGACCAAGTACCATCAGCGCTTCGAACTCCATGGGTTACGATCCAGTCGTCCGCAACGCCGGCGAGTGTGACAGTGAATGTGGCGCCAGATTGCAAGAACGGGTCGGCTAAACCGAGATTGATTTCGGAGCCAGCGACGCCAGCCGGAGCTCGATGCGGCGGATCATCATCGCTGATCGTAATTGTCACGACCTTGGCAGTGCCATCAATGGTCTGAACGGTGAAGGTGTCTTTGAGATGTTGGCCTTCATCGAGCCTGTGTACCGTCGGGTTTGAATAATTGAGCGTATAGGTCCAAATGCCGGACGCCGTCAGTTGATAAGTGCCGTAGCCGTTGCTGGTGGCCGACCCGGCAGGCTTCGGTATGAAGGTATTGGGAGTATTGTCGATGTCGGTGTCGGTTACTTTGCCGGTATCTATTAACTTGCCGCTACCCGGGCCGTCATCGGGTATCTCCACGTTGCCGCTCAGCTTGCCTGAGATCACCGCGGCATCGTTGCTTCCAGCAATGGTAATGTCGATCAGTTGAGAAGCGGAACTGTCGGCCGATTTCACAGTCAAGGTGTCGTGCACAATCTGGCCGCCGGCGAGTGCCTGGACCTTGGCGGCGGAGTTATCGAGCGCGTAGCTCCATTCGCCGTTGGCAGGATGGAAGGTGAACGCGCCGTAGGTCCCGGCGAGAGATGCTGGGGTCTGGAAGTGGTCTTGCCCGGTGTCGATGTCCTGGACCGTGAGCGTACCACACGCGGTCAGTTTGCCGTCTTCCTTGACTGCGCCAGTCGCTGTTCCGGAGATCACCGCGGCATCGTTGCTGCCGGTGATGGTGACGTCGATTAGCTGCGAAGCGGTGCCGTCAGCCGACTTCACAGTCAGGGTATCCTGGACGACTTGGCCATCGGCAAGCGCCTGGACCTTGGCGGCGGAGTTATCGAGCGTGTAGCTCCATTCGCCGGTGGCAGGATCGAAGGTGAACGTGCCGTAGCTGCCGGCGAGGGAGGCTGGCGTCTGGAAATGGTCCTGGCCCGTGTCGACATCCTGGACCGTGAGCGTGCCGCACGCAGTCAGCTTGCCGTCTTCCTTGACCGCGCCAATTGCTGTTCCCGAGATCGCCGCGGCATCGTTGCTGCCGGTGATGGTGACGTCGATCAGCTGCGAAGCGGTGCCGTCAGCCGATTTCACAGTCAGGATGTCGTGGACGACCTCGCCGCCAGCAAGCGCCTGGACCTTGGCGGCGGAGTTGTCGAGCGTGTAGCTCCATTCGCCGGTGGCAGGATCGAACGTGAACGTGCCGTAAGCTCCGGTGAGGGAGGCTGGCGTCTGGAAATGGTCCTGGCTCGTGTCGACATCCTGGACCGTGAGCGTGCCGCACGCAGTCAGCTTGCCGTCTTCCTTGACTGCGCCAATAGCTGTTCCCGAGATCACCGCGGCATCGTTGCTGCCGGCGATGGTGACGTCGATCAGTTGCGAAGCGGTGCCGTCAGCCGATTTCACAGTCAAGGTGTCGTGCACAATCTGGCCGCCGGCGAGTGCCTGGACCTTGGCGGCGGAGTTATCGAGCGCGTAGCTCCATTCGCCGTTGGCAGGATGGAAGGTGAACGCGCCGTAGGTCCCGGCGAGAGATGCTGGGGTCTGGAAGTGGTCTTGCCCGGTGTCGATGTCCTGGACCGTGAGCGTACCACACGCGGTCAGTTTGCCGTCTTCCTTGACTGCGCCAGTCGCTGTTCCGGAGATCACCGCGGCATCGTTGCTGCCGGTGATGGTGACGTCGATTAGCTGCGAAGCGGTGCCGTCAGCCGACTTCACAGTCAGGGTATCCTGGACGACTTGGCCATCGGCAAGCGCCTGGACCTTGGCGGCGGAGTTATCGAGCGTGTAGCTCCATTCGCCGGTGGCAGGATCGAACGTGAACGTCCCGTAAGCTCCGGCGAGGGAGGCAGGCGTCTGGAAATGGTCCTCGCCCGTGTCGATATCCTGGACCGTCAGCGTGCCGCCCGCAGTCAGCTTGCCGTCTTCCTTGACCGCGCCATTAGCTGTTCCCGAGATCACCGCGGCATCGTTGCTTCCAGCAATGGTAATGTCGATCAGCTGCGAGGCGGTGCCGTCGGCAGACTTCACAGTCAGGGTGTCGTGGACGACTTGGCCATCGGCGAGCGCCCGGACCTTGGCGGCCGAGTTGTCGAGCGTATAACTCCATTCGCCGGTGGCAGGATCGAACGTAAAAGTGCCGTAGGCTCCCACGAGTGAAGCCGGCGTCTGGAAGTTACCCTGTCCGCTATCGATGTCCTGGACCATCAGCACACCGTGCGCTGTCAGCCCGCCGTCTTCCTTCACCGCACCGGTTCCTATTCCCGAGATCATCGCCGGATCGTTGCTTCCGGTGATGGTGAGGGATAGAGCCCTATGAAAGATTTCGGATCCGACTCTGCTATCAAATTCGATTACAATCACGACGTTCTGATTGGCGCCAAGAAAAGCAAACTTTGCCGGATCATAGCTGATTGCGCCAGTGGCAGCATTGAGAGTTAGAAGCTTTGCCAGATCGGCGCCGAGTGGAGCGGCGGGGGGCCCGCTAACAGATTTGATTGAGCCGGTTCCTGCGATGTATGGAACGAGAACATCAGCAGGGTTGGAATCGGTGATGATAACCTGATCGGCAATTGTGAAACTCGCTTTGTCTGACGCAGGAATCACATCGACAGATTTGATCGAGATGAACGGAATGAACAGTTCGCCTGTTTGATTGAATGCAGCCGTTTTTTCGGGGGCGATCGCAAAGTTAAAATTCGGGATACCGGCTTGGCCGCCTGCACTGTTCATCGCCAGACCACGGCTGTCGGGGATGACCGTGTCGGTGAAATTCGTCGTGAGCCTGGTGTTGCCCGAATTTGCGCTGAATTTCAGTGAGAACACGTCGGATATGAGCTTCTGAACCTCCGGCGACAATAATGCATTGGAGACCGAGACATTGCCGCCGCTGATCTGGATCATCTGTCCAGCTTGGTTGACTGTGCCGATCGGCAGCAGTGTGATCTTGTCGAACAAGACGTAGGAGCCTGTCGTGCCGTCGGGCTCGACCAGAACCTGGAAATTGGCCTGGGGCTGCGGATCTCCGCCACCCAGCGGCACGAAGAAGCTGATCTGGGTTAGCACCGCCGTCCCACGGATGCCCATGGTCGCAACCGGAGTATCGATCTTCATGTCGCCGTGTTTGGCGGTCTCACCAGCGACGAAGCTGATTGTGCCCGCGACCAGGCTGAGCAGCGACGAGTTGCTCGATCCATTGGGGTCGTAGATCATCTCGTTCAACACCATCCTCGCGTTTGAGGACAGGCCAAACACTGTGCCGTCGATGAAAGTGACCCCGAGGGTCGAATCCGACCCGGTCACAAGCACGTCGCCCTTCTGGACGTCGTCGCCATTGTTCAGGATGACCGGTACGCCATTGCGGATCGCGGTGGCACTCCCCGCCAACTTCGTGATGTGTCCAATAATCTGGGCCGAGGCCATGCTGGGCCCGGCCTGAGCATACTGAATTTGGCTGGTGAGCGCGTTGACAAGATCTCCGCTCAGATGAGCACCATCAGGGGAGGTGAGTGCTAGGCGCTTCTCGCCCCTGAAATAGTCCTGAACAATGAACTCATGCCCATCGTTCGACAGGATCAGATCAACCCCAGCGCGCTTGTACTCGCCGTGAAATAGCAGATTAGGATCAGGCACGGTGAGTGCCCCATCGGGCGGGTGCCCGTGAGCCACTGCGGTGAATGAATCGACGTGCCCGAAGGCGAGGGGGCGAAGCCCCTGGCTCTCCATAGCAGGACGCGCGGCGTCAAAATTGCCCGTGTAATTCAATTGAGCACCGCTAATAGCTATTAAATAAAGAAAATTATCTTCAAATTTTGTATCACTCCTACGCTGCCATAGAAATCAACCAGTACGTGTTTGATTCAAACGCGTGTCCCGATGCGACAGGAATGCTTACATATGTTGCCGAGGTCAGGCCTGCCTTGCAGTCGTTCTGTTCGTTCTAGTCTCCGAAGATTCGTTATCCTCTCGGCGTTTGCAGCACGACTCGACGACTCGGTTTTATCGCTTTGCATTTGCTTCGATGGCGAGGAACACTAGAACCAACACGCTCATAGTGACCGTGAGCACAAGCTGATCCTGCGAGCTCCGTCCACAATGGACCAAGCAGAGTGCCAGATCGGATTTCCGAGGCAGCGGCCATCGGCGATTGATGAAATGTAATCAAGTGGAGAATCAAATGAAGGTGCTTACCATGGTGTCATTCCTTGCCATCTTTACATCTTCGTCTGTTTGCGCGCAGAGGGCAGCGGAGTCGCTACCGGAGATCACAGTTGATTGCTATCAATCGTTCGCCAGCAAGACGCAGTTTCCTGAGCACGAAGACAAGGACATTGGGATCAGCAGCGATGTTTTTGAAAAGCCGTTAGTGCGATACAGGATTCAGGTCGTCGGAAAAACAATACTCAAGATCATCAGGGACCCGGATCGACCGGCATTTCGAACTGAATACGGCAAGACTGTCTGGGAAATGAGAAGTGATTTCACCAACAAGCATCAGATTGTCGCCTGGAGAGAGGACAAAACGGGTGGAATCGTAAGGCTTTTTACGTTCGATTTCGTGGATCTACTATTGAGCACGGTTGACGTTGCACCCGCGCGTGCTACCGCCGCCGGAATAGAGCTTCACGTCATGAAATGCAGTAACACTCAATCCTAAGCATTTCAGCGAACGTCCTGCCACTATGTTTGGTCGAATGGCGCCCCGGCTGCCAACGAGGGAAGCAGGCAGTTCAGTCCTCCAAGGTTTAACCAATCTGGTGAAAGCGATTGGGTCTTGGTTCTCGAAGCGGCATCTCCGCATTGACGGATCCGCCTGAGGACTGTTCTTTTCCTTGCGGCGTTCGATCCGGCTCGGAGGCGGCCTTAGTGCTCTCCGCCTAAGGTTAAGTCGCAGGGGCACCGCGTTCTGCCAATCCGCGCGCGATGTGACAAGCGCTGGCGTCTTTATTTCGCTCGTTTGCTCGGCGGTGGCGTCTTGGCTCGGAAACACGGTCTGATCGTTTGCGGGTAAGTTCGCGGAGACTTGGGTGTAGCAGCATCAGTCTTAGCCTGTGGGGACAATCCGGACAGGTGTCGCCTATCCAGGCCAGCACGTCATGCATCTCGGGGTGTGCCGCGGCAGAGGAAATGCCGTCAGTCGCTTTGATGATGGCGGCCAAGTCGGTCGCCTTCCGCAGGGGAATGAAGGGGACTTCATTCCACTTGAACGCAGTCGTCTCGTCTTCAGTTGCTGATCCCTCTTCGGCTTCGCAAGCGCCGATTGCATCACCTCAGCCCACGCGGCGGATGCGCGCTAATTGGTCGATGGAGCGTAGAGAGCCGTCTCGGCAGGCCAGAGGGTATTAACAATGAAAAGTTATTAACGTGAAGTTGCAAATTATCTCAAGTTACGTGCAATTTGTATCAGCGTCTATCAGTTAATTATACAATTCGGTATGAGCGCATTGGGGCGAGAGTTAATACTGGATTTCGAGGATTCGACGATGGTTGCCAAAACGAGAGAAGAATTTAATTTCGCGTACCAGTTGGTGAAAACGGGTGGGAACTACAAGCTGGTTGACGCGGATACGAGTTCTGCCGGGGTCGATCCCATTGCGATCGGCGTTAAGGCTATAGATCAATCCGGTGATGATCCGCTTGCCAACGGCGACAAGGTCAAAGTCAAAGATGTTGCGAGCGGGAATCTCAGCGAGGGCAACAAATACACTTTTATCGGTACGGCCGAGCTGTCGGGCACCGAAGGCATCATCATCCAGGACAATCACGGCAACTTCTTTTTTCTGACCGATACGGCCTATTCTGGGAATTTGAACGGCCAACACGGGCGATTGACGAATGTCGATACAAGTGCCGAGGTCACCTTCTGCTTTATGGCCGGCACTATGGTGCGCACGCGTGGCGGTGAAGTCGCAGTCGAGACTTTGGAACGGGGCGATTTAGTGCTCACCCATGATGGGCGTGCCGTCCCGGTTGATTGGCTGGGCGAGCAGACGGTCTCGCTCAGGTTTGCTGACAAAGCACGTGTGCTTCCAATCCGGATTCGAGCTGGCGCACTTGGAGAGAACACCCCGTCGCGTGATCTTCTGGTTTCGCCCGATCATGCATTGTTGGTCGAAGGTGCATTGGTTCAGGCTGGGGCGCTCGTCAATGGCACGTCAATTTGCCAAGAGACAGACGTTCCGATGGTCTTTACGTATTACCATGTTGAGGTGGAGGATCACTCTCTGATCCTGGCGGAAAATACCCCTGCCGAGACGTTTATCGACAATGTCGACCGCCTGGGGTTCGATAACTGGGCCGAGCATCAAGCACTCTATCCCAATGGCAAACCGGTGAAGGAATTGCCCTATCCGCGAGCGAAATCGCATCGCCAAGTACCCATTAGGATTCGCGTGATGCTCTCTGCGAGAGCGCAATTGATGGGATTGACCGGCGAAAACAGATCGGTCGCTTAATCGAGCCATTTGGGTATTTACTGAGCGGGCACTCAACTCTGAAGTTTTACTTCATCACGTTGGACCCGCTCAGATCTTTTCTGAAGTCGCTGACTGCATGAATGGCTGGACTATGCGGCACTGATCTGTGAAAGCCATACGCTCAGCGAGTTCACCTCCGTAAGCTCGGCCTTGAGAACGTTGTCTGAGGAACCTTTTGCTGCTCTTTGCCGTGCCTGGCGCGGCGTTATCCCATACGTGTTTTGGAAGAGCCTGTTGAAACTGCTGATGTTCTTGAAGCCCAAGCCGTAGGCGATCTGCGCAATTCGCCGGTCCGAATGTTCGATCGCAGCGATCTGTTGGTAGGCATGATCGAGCCGTGCCTTGCGGATGTATCCCGCAATCCCGCCAATCGGTTCAAATAGTCGATAGAGTGAAGCCCGGGACAAACCGAAGGTCCTTGCGATCGAGGTGGCGTCCAATGTCGCTGACCTCAGATTTCGATCAATGTATCGTCTGATCGTAATAATCGGGGCAGAGGGAGAGGCGGAGATAAGGGGCTTGGAAGCTTCGAGGTTAGGAACAATCGCCCGAGCGGCAAGCTCGACAACGCCGCTGGCTGCCGCATCTATTTCATTTTGATTCACGTGGCCGGCAACTTCCCTGAGTGAACGCAGCGCTGCGCCAATCACCGAGGCTGCAGCGGACGCTTTCTGGAGGACCAGCCCGTGCAATGCGGTTTCGTCGCCAATTGATGTCAAGAGACGACGGCGCGAAACCCAAAGCGTAATTTCGGTTGTAGGTCCGCCTTGTACTGATGTCTGTCGTGTCATGACTTGTGACAGGTCGCAGATGAACACATCACCCGCTTCAGCGACAAAGTCGGTTGAGTTCAAGATTCCTGCGGTCGTCCCGGAGAGTACGTAGGTTATCGCGAACTGATCCAGTTTGGAGCGGGAGATAGTGTCCAGCGTCCGAACGAGGGTTAGTCTCGACGCCGAAGTGGTCGTCAGCACATATTTGTTGCTGACCAGAGCCGCGAAGCCCCCCTCAAAATCAGCCATTTCAGAAGGGTTGGCTGCAAGGTCAAAAACCGCACCCATGAGTTGCCGCCACTTGCTGAAGGGATTCTTCCGCAGGTCGCTGGGCAGTTCGATGCTGCGCGCAGGCGTGCTCAACATGGGCGAAATCCATCAAATCGTCTCACGTATAAGCCATTTTGTTCAAATTTACTACATTTCGTCTCATAAGATTTGCGTTTAGTTTAATTGGGCGAACCCGCGATTGATGGGCTTTTATCAAATTGCTAGCAATCCTCATGGCTTCGCTTAATTAGCAGTTAATCGGAATAACGCGATTTAATTTGGAGATTTGAATGACGACGTTTACCGCAACGAATGCAGTTCAGACGCTCACGGGCGGGACCGCTGCAGATACCTTCGTTTTTGCCACCGGGACGGCCCAAGCGGGTGACGCTGTAGTTGGAGGTTCGGGCACCGACACAATCGCTCTCGGCTCTTCAAATGAGACGATTGACCTTTCCGTCGTGTCGATCTCCGGGATTGAAAACATCTCGCAGGCTGCGACCAACAGCAGTGACACTGTCACGATCACTGCGCAGCAATTGTCTGCACTTTCGAGCATCAGTCTGGGAACCGGATTCGACACCGACACTCTGAACGTCAATGTTAGCGGAGCGGTCGACATTTCAGGCGGCACGACCGCCACGTTGTCCAGCATCGACACCATCAATGTTAATGGCACAACCGGGGCGGATACGCTCACGCTCACCGGCGCACAGTTGAACAACCTCTTGAATGCGCCCAGCTCGACCAACATCAATCTTGGAAGCGGCAGCGACACGATTGTCTTGAAGTCGACATCCACGTCGTTCAATTCACTTGGTAATTCGAACCTCACGGGCGTTGAGAATATTTCAACCGTCGGTGCGGCCGGCGCCGTGACGTTGTCGCTCGCCAATCAGACCGAAGGCTTCACGATCACGAGCGGAGCCCAAGCCGATACGTTGACTGGCGGCCAAGGTGGCGACACGTTCGTGCTGACTGCCGATAACGTGCGCGACGTGCTTAACGGCGGTGCTGGATCCGATACAGCGGACTACTCCAATTATACTGCCGGACTGACCGTTACGTTGAATACCTCGACCGCTGCCGTTGTTACTGGCTCAGGCTCGACAACGACATTGTCGGACACGATCGCGAATATCGAGAATTTCATCGGTGGTTCTGGCAACGACACAATCAATGGTGATAGTGCGGCCAATGCGCTGAGCGGTGGTGTCGGCAGCGATACCATCAATGGCAATGCTGGCGACGACACGTTGACCGGCGGTGCCGGTAACGACTTCATTCATGGCGGGATTGGTACGGACACCGCGGTTTTCAGCGGAAACCGCTCCAACTACACCGTAACCTTCAGCAGTGCTGGCCATTTCTTCACGGTGACCGACAACCGTGCCGGGTCCCCGGATGGCACCGACTTGGTGTACTGGAACGGCTCCAACACAGCCAGCAACGACTCCGTTGAGAACCTTAAGTTTGCGGACCAAACCGTCGTTATTTGCTTCATGGCCGGCACCATGGTGCGGACGCCTGGCGGCGAAGTCGCGGTTGAAAGCCTGAAGCGTGGCGACCTGGTCGCCACCCACGACGGTCGGATGATGCCGGTAACTTGGCTCGGTCGTCAAACGGTCTCGACCGTCTTTGGTGATCCTCTCCGCGTCCTTCCCGTGCGCATCAGGGCCAGCGCGCTCGGCCTTAACGTGCCGGCGCGTGACCTCCTGATCTCCCCCGACCATGCAATCCTGGTCGATGGGGCGTTGATCCAGGCCGGCGCTTTGGTGAACGGCACCTCGATCACGCGGGAAAAGAACGTTCCGCAGGTCTTCACCTACTACCACGTTGAGCTGGACGACCATTCGCTCGTTCTGGCCGAGAACACGCCGGCCGAGACGTTCGTTGACAACGTCGATCGTCTCGCCTTCGACAATTGGGCCGAGCATCAAGCGCTTTATCCGGAGGGCAAGGTGATCGAGGAGCTTCCCTATCCCCGTGCGAAGGCTCATCGGCAGGTTCCGGTAGCCATTCGCGTGAAGCTGGCGGCTATTGCGCAAGAGCTCGGCTACTATGCTTCTCAGGCTGGCGTCGCCTAAGGCGGCAGCACACCTTGGACTTCAACGGCGGCGCCCGGGCGCCGCCGTTTGCATCAGGCTTGCATTCCATTCCTTCGAGGGGCTCGCTTTCCCTACGGCTACCGCTCCAACATTCGCTCATAAACCGCTTCAAGATTGCGAGCGAAACGGCCGACGTCGAAAAGAGCGCAGACATCCCTCAATCGGCGCGCGCGGTCGCGATAACATCCTAACAGGCCCGGGTCGCGAGCGAGACTAAGCGCCAGTTGCTCGTATTGGCCAAGATCATCGGTAATGAGTTCCGGAAGCCCGGCGGCTTGCAGCAGGCTGGAAGCGACTCGCCCCGCAAAGCTCCGGCCGCGGCATGTCAGGACCGGTAACCCGGCCCATAATGCGTCACTCGTTGTGGTGTGGGCATTCACCGGAACTGTATCGAGAAACAGGTCCGCGAGCCGGTGACGGGCCAGGTGCTGATCGAGCGGTTTCCGCTCGGCAAAGATGAGGCGGCCAGGATCGATGCCGCGAACGGATGCTTCTCGCTTGAGATTCCGTGCCGCCGCATAATTGCCGCGGAGGAGCCAAAGGACGCTACCAGGCATCGAGTGGAGGATCCTACACCACACATCGAAAACGTCTTTGGTTATCTTGTAGTTGTTGTTGAAGCAGCAGAAAACAAAACGCTCAGCAGGTAGGCCTTCTTCCTCTCTGGAAGGCGTTCGTTCCGCAATGATGCGCTTCGAGTCGTTGACCTGATAGCTGTCGGGCAGGTGGACAATTTTTTCGGTAAAGAACGGCTGCTGGTCAATGGGTAGAACAAAGCGATCGGCAATTACATAGTCCAAGAAATCGACGCCGGTGGTGCCAGGATAGCCGAGATAGCTGACCTGAATGGGGGCAGGTCGGTGACTAAAAATCCCCAGCCGCGAATCCGCCGTGTGTCCCTTCAGATCAACCGCAATGTGAACATTCAGCTCACTCACGCGCGCGGCAATCTCGTAGTCGCTCTTTTCTGGAACGCTTTCGAAGACGTCGAAAGCAGAAGCCAACCGCTTGCGCGTGGCGCTCCCATCATCTTTTCCATAGCAAAGGCCGACAATCTCAAACCGAGAGCGATCGTGACGCTCGAAAAGCTCCGCCGCTAGATAGGCCGTTGCATGCTCGTGGAAGTCCGCGGACAGGTAGGCAATCCTAACCTTATCCGTAACGGCTGTTGTCTTAGGTCCGATGGGCTGGACAACAGGCACCGTTTGTTTGGCGAACCTCTGCGCGCATTTCAGTTGCAGAGCTGGATCGTCGCAGTACGTCAGAAACGTGAAAGGTGAGGGTGCGGCCTCGCCGGAATTAACAGCTTGCAGCAACGCGGGTTCTAGTGCCGTAGTACGGTCCCAATCGCAAGCAGCTCGCGCGCACATAGTGAGCGCGTCAAGCGCATAGGGAGATTCCGGCCTCACAGATAGCGCGCGCTCGTAACTAACGACCGCCTCCTCGTCTCGGTCGAGGGCAGCAAGCGCGTGCCCCCGCCCAAGGAGAGCATCGAAGTGAGAGGGATCGAATTCGAGCGCCAGATCATAGCCGGCCAATGCGTCCTGCAGTCGCCCTAGCCGTTTAAGTACGCTGGCGCGATTGCAGGTTGCCAAAACATGCCGTGGTGACAGGGCGATAGCAGCGTTATAGGCCGCGAGGGCCGCTTCCAGCCGATTTAGGTCCGAAAGGGCGTTGGCGCGATTGTTGTGGGCGTCAGCGAGCCCGGGGGCAAAACTGATGGCAAGATCATAGCTTTCCAGTGCTGCGGCATACTTTCTCAGGGAGCGGAGCGCGTTACCTCGGTTGGTGTACGCGTTAACGTAGTCGGACCTGAGGCGGATCGCGTCATCGTAAGATTGTACGGCCTCCGCGAACCGTCCAAGATCAGCTAGGACGTTTCCACGATTGCATAATGTCTGTACGAGATCCGGCTTCAGCAAAAGTGCCCGGTCGGTTGCGGCTAGAGCTTCGCTGAGCCGGCCGATCTTGTGGAGAATAACGGCGTAATTCGAGTGATGAAACGCCGTGGCCTGAGCTGTAGCTGACGCTTGGTCGAGCAGTGTCAGTGCCTCGGACGTGCGATTCTGCTGGTGTCGAAGAACCCCAAGAAAGTGAAGAGCATTCACGTTGACCGGCTGCTCGGAAAGAATTGAGGTATAGATTGCCTCGGCCTCGACGAGCCTGCCTGCCTGATGCAGCTTAATGGCCGCTTCGACCGAATGAGCGGGGCTCATAGCCGGGATCGGTTGGCGTTGCTGGTCGGTCGCTCAGCAATTTTTTGCTGCAAAGCGAGCAAGACCCGTCCCATGACCTCGCCCCAATCACCCGTTGCTCTCTGCCTGAAAAGACGAGCTGTTGGATACCACGGGCTATCCTCCCGGTCCAAAAGCCATCGCCAATCCGGAATGTAGGGAAGTAGTATCCACACGGGCAATCCAATGGCGCCGGCAAGATGGGCGATACTCGTGTCGACCGAGATCACCAGATCCAATGCGGCGGCGAGCGCTGCAGTATCGGAAAAATCGATGATTTCATCGGGGAAATGCCTAGCCCCCGACGTTTCGATAACATGCAAGTCACCGCTGGAAACGTCTTTTTGCAAGCTGACGAGTTCAACGTTCTCCCCTGCAAGACTTAGGTACTTTTCAAGCCCTATGGATCTGTGTTGATCCAACTTATGCAGCGGATTGCCTGACCATGCGATGCCGATGCGCATCTTGCTCGTTGGTCCGAGCCGGCTTTGCCATTGTGCCACCTTGTGCGAAGCAGCGTATAAGTAAGGTGTATGAGCCGGGATCGTTGATAGCCGCGTAGCCAATGCGAGCGGAAGGCTGAGCAGAGGCGAGCAAAAATCATGATCGGGTAACGGACCATCCCTGTCGATGACCTCGAACCCGGGCCGAAGGCTGGATAGTAAACCGACTAGCGGTGGTTCGACTGCTAAAATAACTCTCGCCCCGTGAGCCGTAACGAGATTTGCATACCGACAAAACTGGATAGTATCGCCAAAGCCCTGCTCAGAATAAAGCAGGATAGTTTTGTCTCTGAGATCCTCTCGTCCAAGCCAGCGCGGCTTGCTAAATTTCGTCCGCAGTTGATCGCGCTTATCCACCTTCCATCGCCATTCGTATTTCGTCCATCCTCTTTCGAAGTCGCCAAGCAAGAGCCTGGTCAGCGACTCATTGAAATTTGCGTCGGGATGGGCAGGGGCCGCCATTTGCGCAGCCTCGAAACATTCGAGCGCGTCGTTTACGCGTCCAGTCATTTTAAGGCCGTAGCCGAGATTATTCAGCGAGGACGGGGCATCCGGCTGGAGCGCGACCGCTCGTTCAAAGCACGCGATGGCTTCCTGGTGTAGTCCGAGGTTAGACAAGGCCTGGCCCCGGCCACTATGAGCTGCTGCGAAGGTCGGGTGAAGGCGAAGCGCTTCTTCAAACCACGAGGCTGCATCTTGATATCGCTTTAACGCGGATAAAGCGTTGCCTCGATTATTGCATATTTCTGCAGAGCTTGGCTTTGCCTTATAAGCCCGTTCGAACAACTCCAGAGCTTCCTCTGGTCGCCCCAAGTCAAGCAGCGTCGTCGCTATGTTGTTTGCGAAGGCGGCCGAGGTCGGCTCGAGAGTGCTGGCTTTTCTATAGCAGACGAGAGCGCGCGTGTGCTGTTCGAGTCCACGATAGGAATTGCCAAGTCCGTTATGAGCCTCCGCCATATGTGGATGCAACGCCGCTGCTCGCTCGAGTAGAGCGGTTCCCTCATCAAAACGCTTCAACTCGTTCAGAATCATTCCAAGCAAAACCAGTGCGTTGCCATCATCGGGTGTCAGACTCAAGATCTGCTGGCACACTAAGAGCGCCTCGTCGCGGCGCGACAGACCGAGCAGAGCCGAAGCCTTGTTTCTCATTGCATTCGTGTAGTCAGGCTTGAGTTCGATAGCCCGGGACGCACTTTCAGCGGCTTCTGAGTAACGCTTTAGATGATTTAGGGCGAACGCTCGATTGTTGTGTGTTTCGGGAATTGATTCGTCGATCGTCAGGACACGGTCCGTGTATCTTACCGCGTCGGCATATCTTTCCTGGTCATTGAATACAATCGCGCAATTGTTGAGCGCGTCCAGGAGATCGGGGCTAATCGAACATGCGACTTCAAATGCTTCGAGTGCTTCGCTGTTCCGATTCAGTGATCGAAGTGCCCTGCCGCGAAGATTATGAAGGCCGGGATCGCGAGGAAAGCTGCGTAGCGCTTCGGAGAAGCAATCTAGAGCGGCTGCTGGATCTCCTCCGTTCAAAAGCATCAACCCTTTTCCTTTCAAGGCAGGGCCATAACCTTGTTTGCTTGCGATCGCTTCGCTGAAGGAGTCGAGCGCCTCATGGTTTCGATTAAGGGCTCCAAGAATGGTAGCACGACTATTCAACAGACTGGCATCTCGGCGCGCTGCGATAGCTCGCTCGATTAGTGTCAGAGCTTCACCGTGACGCCGCCGCCCGTGCTCGATTATTGCGAGGTGATGTAGTGCGACGATGTTCGCCGGGTCAACGCCAAGTGCTGCCGCGAAGAAGGCTTCCGCGTCGCTATGGCGTCCCTCGACAAAATGCGAGGTCCCCTTCTGCAATACGTCCTCTAAGGTTAGCTGGGTCATTGCTAACAGACGCCCTATGGCCGATGATGTCGCAATATTCTGATATCAGGAATTTCAGTCGTTTTCACTCAACCGCCTTGAAAAAGAGCTCTGATAGTGAACGGGAGCGGCACTAACTTCACGCCTAAGGGGTCATTGTAAACATGGTTAGAAGGTCTTTCGCAGCTCGTCACGTTGTTGGGGTACTTCGGTTCGAACTCGCCCGAGAGCAAACCATCGATTTACCGAAATCAGGTGGCTTTTCCTTGGATGCCTGCCGCAGATAAACTGAAGAGCAGCTCGCTTGCCGAGCCTAGTTCCAAAGTTGGAACGCGGATTTCTATTGCACCGAAATTCCGCTCCTGCCTGGTTGGGCCTACCGGGCA
This sequence comes from Bradyrhizobium sp. Kon58, assembly GCF_055807455.1. Classification (NCBI taxonomy): domain Bacteria; kingdom Pseudomonadati; phylum Pseudomonadota; class Alphaproteobacteria; order Hyphomicrobiales; family Nitrobacteraceae; genus Bradyrhizobium; species Bradyrhizobium sp. Kon58. The sequence goes on along the minus strand of NZ_JBVVOT010000041.1, from coordinate 26,554 downwards.
GGCCTTTGTATCATTAGAAATTTTCATCCCGGGGCTGGATTTCACGTACCGGTTTTTTGACTGCATTGAACAAACTTCAGACTAGGCCGCCGCAAGGCGGCCTTTCTTATGCCCGTCGGTGTGCCGATGAGTCCAATGTTCTTTCGCCGGCCTTTTGAGGTGTAATCGCCGAATTTTCGACCGGCGATTTGATCGGGGATACGGCGCGATACCACGCGCCGTTACAAGCAAGGCGCTTGCCTTTGCAGGTGCTCCGGAGTGACTTGGCCGTCATCCGGGACACGGAAGACTTACTTCGAGCTCTTTGCCGGGACCAGTTTGGTCTAAAATTGGTTCGCGGCAGACCTGATCCTCGTTGCGGCTCGCGGTTGCACCGGCGCCCGTCTGCGGCAATTGTCAATCTCTCTCAAAAATAGTGAGCGCCGGTACTGTGCGGCATTCAATAGACTTTCGAACAGCACGAAGATCTCACGCGCCTGCACATAAACCTCCATGCTAATAGCATGCTGATCAAAATCGTAAGAGGCTAGGCGCCCTTCGATAGCCTGTCTTGCAATCGGATCCAGCCGCCACTCGGCTGCGTTCCGTATGGTGTAGACTTCGGCGTCCCCTCTGCATCCAGGAGCAATGCCCGCCAGGTCGACCCGGCGGAGCGCTGTCTCGATCGCCTTTTGGCGATGATCTTGCAAAAGCCTATGGCGCAACACGCGGTAGCGTAGGATCTCCCAGGAAAGTTCAGCAATGTCGATCGCGAGCAGCCACTCGATCGCGGATTGGGGTGCGATGTCCTTGAAAACGGCGCCACGTAAGGCCTCGTATTGCTCAACGCTTTCGCCCGGCAAAAGGAGAGGCGCAGGGCAGAGGACTTCGAACTCAACTGGCATAGGGGCCCCCGGGCGACGGTGGAAGATGGGCAAAGGGACCAGTCATTGGATCACGCCTCCGGCCTGGCATGGGCTTGAGCGGTGATCCCGGTTATGTCGGGCGCCGCGTGCTCGTGAGCTGGACTTGCGACCCATAGCTCCTTGGCCACCTTTAGCGGTTCGATGTGCATGTCGGCCCACCATGCCCTTTCATTGCCGCGCCGATGCAGATCCTGGTGATGTGCGCGGCAGAGGGGCACCGTAGCCGGCTCGCGAAGCATGCGCCTGTGCGGAACGCAACAGGTCGGCCTATTTGTATCAGCGGCCGAGCAACTACTGCGCTGGGGTAGGTTGAGGTAGGCAGAGTGCCCGGCCGCCGGATCGCGGGGTTACCGCGACCGGGCATATCATGATCGCGCTTCGGTCAAAGATCTGCTTATTTTCGAAATCAGAAGATTAGATCATTAAAACGGGATGTGTCGCCTAACGAACCCACTTGATGGCAAACCAACCGCTGCCGCGCGCCCCTTGGCCGAAGCCGAGCTCCTGAAACGGCCCCGGCCACAGTTGCGATCGACCCGCAGGATGCAGGCATGCGGGTCTTCATGAGCCTGATCTGGCGGCGCGTTGTTCAGGAAGCGGCTAGAGCTGCCGGGGATCATCGCTTTTGCATGGGGCGCTCGGCTACGCTTCGGCCGGTGCCGTATTGATCTTGACGACCGATCAGATGACACGCCCTGCTACGATCGAAATAAAAACCCGCCGACCTTGGGGGCCGGCGGGAGTTGCAGATAGCGAGAGGCGGACACCAATCGCTCCGGTTTGTTTACGACTGAATGCAGAGCCCGTGAACTGCTCCTCTCCATTCATCCTTAATGTCTTTATAATAATCTAAGCTTTGGGACGGGGCCGTGGGGGACATACGCGGCCTTGTGCTTGGGGGGAGGCCCGCCAACTGCCCAGCCCCGGCGGGCCTTCCCTCACCAGTTTCACGCACGTTAAGCACAGCTCTGGTTGCCTCCGCCGCGCAACAGACACCCGGATTTTTTCGACGATCAGGCCGCAGCGGCCCCCCCGCCGCGGCCTTAGTCGTGAGAGCTCTCTAACGTAGACCGTCGGGCCTCAATTCAGTTGCGGCGTAGCTCCTCAACAATAGCGCGCTGCTGATCGATTCCTCTTCAACCAGCCGCCGAACTTCCTCAGCGCGACGGATTGGGTCGAGACTTGTTGGGCGGGTCCGCTCTAACCCAAGGGCGGGCTTGTCGGACGCTATGCCGCTCATTTTAGGTCGTCGCATTTTTTCCGGCCTTAGCCACCGCTTCGATCAGAACCGAGCACTTTTCATATTCCTTCGCATCGCCGGCAACAGTCCCGCGAAGCTCTCGGCATTCGCCGCCGTCGAAGAACCAGCTGGTGGAGCCAACAGCGACGATCACTTTGCATTTGGGGCACGGCACCTGCATCGGCGCAATATGCACTCAGAGTCGGTTCGTTTCCAGTCAGTAGCCCAGAGAGAAGCAGGTCAGGAGATCTGTCCAAAGGGGAGGCATGGTAGGCCTGAGGCCCCAGGCTATCTTCCTAAGGTGCTTAGTGCGCATACACACCAGGGGGCGAAGCTGTGGTCCAACCGTTCGTGCCTGCCGCCCGGCCAGAAGAAAGCCCGCCAACCGCAGCGCGGTACTCGGCAGCACTTAAACCACCCTTCCAAAATCGTTGCCTTGCTTGGCAACCTCCTCAAGCTTCCTCGGCGGAAGCAGTCAGCTTCCTTTCAAGATAATGGATGTGGGGTGCGGGCATAATGGTGCGGTTGCTTGACCGTCAGTCCGCTCGATACTGAAACCAACGCCTAGCCCACTAAATTGGTGAATATGGTGGTCTTTGTGCGTGATTAGAACGCCCGGCCGCAACTGACGCCCGACGCATGCTTTCTGTTTTGCCATTGCGCAACAATTTGGATCCGGATCAGCAGATAACGGTTGGGTGAATGAAGCCATAAACTCCTCGCTCGAAACAGTCCTGATACGACTGGAGCTGGAGTTTACCTCTCTACATTGAAGGGGATTTCAAATGATAGCGCTCAAATTAGTTGCAATCGTGCTTGGTGCAGGCGTTTTCTTCTCTTTGTGGTCCGGCGATCTCGGATCCGACGTCGTCCTCGCCATCATGGCTTGCCTGTCCTAGCGACATATCCGTCACCCTCGCGGCCGGTGCGCTCACATTAAGTGAGAGGCACCGGGCCTGCCGATCTACGGCTTTCCCCCTGAGGTTCGGCTGCGTAAGCACGAAACAGCCTTAGCAACAACCGTCGGACTAGCGCGCTCGCCAATCCGATACGCGAGCGATGTCACTCCCGGCTGGCTCCCAACCAGAGCGCCTGAGGGCAAGATTGGCGGACGTCTTCGCTGCTCAGTCAACGAACTTCACGCCGATCCGGCTGCCGCTCGACCATACCAAGCAACAGTTCTTGATGGCGCGGTTGTTCTCGATCATCAACTTGAATTGCGGTCTTGCAGATCGCGGGTCTGCCAGCTCAATCGCAGCTCCTTCTTCCGAGATGTTGAGCACGCGGCAACGGACACTAGATCCATCGCCGAATATGTAGGCGATCTCATCGATCTCCGCGCGGTCGTGTTTTCGACGCTCGTCCACTGATCAGATCTTTCGATGGTCGTGTAGAAAGGAGATGCCAATCTCCTCGCCATTGACCCATGCCAGCTCGCAGCGCCGATAGGCAACTCCTCTGGTTGACAGCACCAAGAAGAATTCCTTCAGGGCTAGTCCGTCGAGACTTTCGATATGGAGCTTCGCACCTGCCTGGGAAACGTCAGTCATTTTACAAGGCCGGCTCCAGGTCCCGTCGATAGCAAGGATGTGAACATCGATGGGTCGCGAGAACACAACCCGCGATGATTGACGATTTTCCCTGTCAGGGCTAGATGACATCTTAATATCGAATGCCGCTTCATTCGCTCTGTTCCGCCACTTGTTGGATCAGTTGAAACTGTCGAGTGACCTGCAGCGCTATATTGGATCGCTCCCTGCGGAGCGCGGCCTCTTGTTCAGAAACGTCGTGCCCGTCTCTTTCGAGAACTTGGATCAGGATCTGCTTGTCTTCAACCGCCCGATGGCGCGCGGCAATCTCCTGCGTCAAACTGGCCAACTCCAAGTCAATTTCCGAGGGCATCGCAATCTCCTTGCCAAGCAACATTCGCTTAAAAATCGGAAATTATCTGTTATTTACTGCAAAACTCTTACCTCGCGCGTTTGGTGACCTGCTGGTCAAGAGCTGATGCGGTAAGGCGCGCTCCACGCCATCGCGCTGCCGGGCTGGCGCCAACCATTGGCCACGCTGCAGGACGCCCAACCGGGGCGATTATAATAATTCAAATAATTTAAACTAATGCATCGAGCTTACGCCCCAGGGTCCAATTTTCGCCAAGCTCGAATGGCTTTCTGGCGCAGGGGCAGGACCAACTCCGTAGGAGTCCTGCATATGTTAAGACCAGTTTTTGTCGCGTTTGTATTGGTCATTATCGGGGCCACCGCTACAGAAGCGCGCCGCATAAATTATAATGAAGCGCCTGAGTGCAACGTCACGATGCCCTGCGACTTTTCGTTCTCGCAACCAAATCTATTCAGCAATTCACGACGATCGCAGGCGCTTCAGGCGGCGCGCGCTCGGAGGTCGTACGCTGAAGCCTCGGCAGACAGAGGACAAGTCGTTGGTAGCCGGCCGGCAGGCTGCCCTCACGCTTTCTGCGGATGCGGTGCATCCATCAAGGTATTTGGTCGCATCGTACTGGACTTAAATCTCGCATCCAATTGGCTACGATTTCCTCGCGTAACGCCGGCTCCGGGAATGGTTGCCGCGCGGCATGGTCACGTGTTTGTCCTAGAGCAGCATGTTGGCGGCGACGTACGGATGGCATACGATCCCAACTCGGGAGGAGGCGCCACGAGAATCCACGCGCGTTCTCTACGAGGTTATACGGTCGTCAATCCTCGCGCCTGAGGCGATCGCTCGGCCGGTGGGTCGTTGGAAAACGGCCTCCGGCTGAGCGGCGACAGCATCTATCAGCAGGCTCACCTTCCGCTCGTGCGCGTGACCAACCGCGGACTGATGGGTGGGCTACTCTTTGCTCATCGTGCAGTTAAACTGTTGGGCGAGGTTCATTTTATTGTCCGCGAAGCACCGTGGAAACTTCTTCTGGGAAACTAGGCAAAGCAGTTTGATTAGGCCGCAAATCCGTGCTGGAATCGGATCCGCTCAGTACAACCCTCGGCAAGCAGGGGGTACTAGACGGGGGGAAGATTGATGGCTAGGCACTTCGGTTTAAATTCTACATCAGCGGCACGGTCAGCGTTCGCGGGGACCTCGAGCACTTCGCTGGACCGGGCTGTGTCGGCATCGGCATCGAAGAGTCATTTTCCGGACAATTCGCCAATGATAAGGCGCTCTTCCCCGCTCTCCGAATTGCTGTACTCGCCGGCGAGCTGGCGGGGCTCCCGTGTTCGACGATCCATCTCAGCAGATTAGAGGTCTCCAGCACCGGCCCGGCACCACGATAAGCCCGAAACGCAGGCTGCTGCGTGGGCTGGCACCTGCGCTCAGACCCAACCTCTTCAGCTGACAGGAAGAGGTCGCTGGCCTGGACAGAACAGCACCGGCCGCGATCGTCGTGACATTCGCATTCTGTGGCTCATCGGCAGTCCAAGCCGGAGGCATCTTCGCGGAGCTATCCCGATCCCGAAGCAAGGGAGCCGCTTAGCGCTTGCATTTGAACGGATACTTCTAGGTATCGCAATCGGCAGCCAACCTGAGCTTTCTCAGGAGCGGCGCAAACCCATCGGTCGAACATTCTTTTGCTACGCTCGCGAGACGTTTTTCGGCGGGCCGCCTGGCGGATTTTTTTGCGCTGCTTGCAAGCTTTTTGGCTTCCGGCTGCGAAGCGTAGCGATCGTGCCAGTGACGAGGAACGAAATCAGGCGATGGTTTTGGTCGGATTATAGGGGAAGCCGGTCGGGGCTCTTGCTGCACCGCCACGAAGCTCACCTCGGTTATTTGCTTGGGCAGCGCGACAGCACTCTCCACAAGAGTTGGCAACCTGTCAGATTTATTAGTGGTTACAGTCGAAATAGGTCCAACAAACGCAAGCAGCGCATCCGACTGAGGGGGTGCATCCGACCTACGGCCCCCAATAACAATCGAACAGATTGCAACTGAGCCAAGTATCCCGAGTACAATAGTTTTTGGCATTTGCCAGTCCCCGCATTGGCAACGTTAACAACTTGCCACGAATTGGGTCTGGAATGAGGCCAAATTGCTCATTTTGGTTAATTTAAGAACAGAGCATTGAATCGTATGAATGCGGCCGGCGGGATCCGCAAGCAAGTGGCAGCGCCAGCCCCAAGTCCGAATTGACGGCGGCTCAAGGGCAAGCCAGCGTAGGACTGTGCCGCTGGTGTTTGAAGAGAGTAGGGCGCTTACTCGCGTTGGAATGTGCGCCGGATATTGCATTACCTCTTCCAAGCCGCTGTCTCTTCAGTCGGCGCCCACCAAACGCAGGCCTGGTGTAAGGCCGCTGGCATGTTGGTCCGATGCAGTGCAGACCTGCGCAGCTAGCCTTTCAACGGCCCGCCCGTAGACGCTGCAGCCGTGGCGCGAGAGGCTGTCCTGGCCGCGCGTGATCACCATCAGGATTGTGGTCCATTCCTCGCCGGTCAGCGTCACCCCGACGGCCCTCAGTGGGAAACTGTTCATTTCTCACTCTCCTTTAGTCCTTGCCGAGAACCGAATATCGAACTGCTCGGCACAATGAGCAAGCTTGATGCTGCTCCCGCGCGAACTGGCCAGAGGCGAACTAGGCTTTCATAGCGCGGCAGACTTGCTCCCGGCGCTCAACGCGCTTGCAGACATACTCATAGTGCAACGCGCTTTCATCCACGAATGCAAGTCTCCGGTGAGGACGAAATGGCATCGCGTCGTTGGACATCCAATCCTCGCCTCTGGAAACAGGCACAGCGGAAGCGAAGTGCCTCCCGCTCGAGAGCCGAGTGGCAGCCCATTTTGCGCGGCGCCCGCACCTGCATTGCGCTTGGCCTGCGCGTTCGGGAAGCTACCCGGTGCCTGGAGTTTTGTCTCAGCAGTGCTTGTCGTTGCGCCAGCAGCGCTCTTGCCAGTAGATGACTGATTGATGCCGCCTGTGGTCGTGGTCTGGCCGGTCCGGCGTTTGTGGAGGATAAGTGCCAGCTCCAGTCTATCCGGTCGCGCTCTAGGCTCCCCCGTTGGAGGCTCCGGAATTGGCTGGAGAACCACCACCGCCTGCGCCGCCGGCACCGCTTCCACCTCCGCCTTGAGCGAATGCGGTTGCCGAAAGAGCCATCCAGGCGACCGAAACAACTATCGGTGTCCGACCATGCTCTATCCTTCCAATTTGGACAGGCAATCATCGGAAGGCAGGGGAGTTCTAATGAGATGCCCTGGGCCGCAAGGATTTGCCCACACGTGGCAAGCAGCGCAGTAGCGTGACCTAGCGCCCGTTCTACTTCGGCAAAGCTAACCGAAAGAAATCAATCACAGCTAGTGTATGAGGCGCCGCCGGACTGGCGCAATCGCACGGGCATAAGGGACCAGCTCGTGTGAGAAGCGGTTTTTTGATCGCTCGAACCTTCGCCGTGAGAACACAGCACGGTGCCGGAGTGAGACAAAGCTGGCCCGCGTCTGCGGAGTTCTCCCCACCAAAACAGGTTGCTGAGACTTTGAGATCCGCCGAGCGTAGTCCGTTTCGCACGAATTGTCGTCCGGCTGCGCGTGGATTGCTTTTGGTGCCGACCGCGAAGGGTAAGGTTAATTGTTCCTTTCGATTGTAGGTAACAATTTAACTATTAAGGTCGTTGGGGTGGAAGCTGAACAAGGGGCTGAAATGGTGTTTGCATATTGCCTTATCGGAGCGAGGATTTCGGTCCTTTTGGCCGGCATAATTGCTGTCGGCCTCCAAAGAAATCCATTTCATCCAATCGCGCTGCCGTAGTGCGACACAATGGGCGCTGACGTTCTCGCCGGAGCCGTTGGATCAACTGTCCAAGCCGCGGCGCCCTTAATGGTAGTGACGAAGGAATTTGATGATGGCTAATTGGGAAGCCGAGCTGGAAGCGATGCTGGCGCAAACCAACGAAATTGCGCGGAGGGGTGCTGCGTCAATTGTACCAGGCAAGCAACTTACATCGCCCGTTGCCGCTGTGCCTTTGCAAGGGAATATTGAAGCGGTATCGCCAACAGAACGGAAGTCTACGGAGCGCGAGGAGATCGAAAAGCGCATTGAGAGCTTCCGCGCTCATCAGCGCCGCTTTGCTCGTGAGCGAGAAGACTACGCGGCGGAAACCATCGCCCGGATGCGGACGCTCGATCCGAAGATAAACAAGTAGGAATTCGAACCGGATGATAGGGGAGAAAAGTGCAAGTAGATGGACGTCGCCTGCTATGGCAGGGATGTTTCTGTCGTTGCTGGGCTTGCTCACAGGACTTGGGGAGCAGCACTAACATTTTAGACTTGCGGCCCATCTCGAAGGCCTCATGAACGGAATATTTTTGTGGGCGCTCGAAGGATGTTGGACGCAAGTTCGGCTATCAGCCGGGTTTGAGCGCGTGACCTTCGCTGCGCTGGTGTCATAGCCGTTTGATATCGAACGGAGCGAACCCCGTCCAGGGAGTGCCGCCATCCCCGATCAGACGGGGCGCTCGCGACCACCCCAAAGCACTAGGCAAGCAGTCGTCAACTTCAGAAGGCCGACAGACACAAACCCGGAAGTTGCCAGCAACTCTTGCCAAGCCGGCGCGCTGGGGGCTGCCGCGGTGATCGGCGAAAGCGCAGCGGTGCCCAAGACAGCTGCCAGGGCCGTTGTCGCCCAGTTGCCGTCCCGTAAGTTACTGATTGTGGCGGCCTGGATCGCGCTGGTCGCCATTGTCTTTGCGACCTTGTTGCCTGTCAGCCTCCGACCAGACACCGGCTATGTGAGGCCGGAATGCTTCGTGGCCTACGGCTTGCTGGGGGCACTCTTCGTAATCACTTATCCTTAGCACTTAGCACTTCGCGCGTGTCATGATCTTCATCCTCGGGGGTCGCCGTTTCACTCGAGTTTTTGCAACACTAACCCCCGATAGGCATCAGCACCTTAGAAAAGATCGGTGGCGGAACAGTAGGCTGCAGCCTCGCTCGGCTTGCTCAGTTGTCTTACGGCCGCCGCCTGAGAGATTGATACTGACAGCTCACTTAGTCAGGCCAACCCGCAGTTGACGTTGCCGCCACCCAGTATGCGGAGATAGTGAGCTTCACCGCGGCGGATGTCGCTTCAATCCCATCGTCCGGCCGGAGTGGCCCTAGAAGCCATCGAGCGAGGGACGAACTGAAGGAACTCCCGCCATTGATCGACCGTTATCGGGCAAACCACTGGAGATTGTTCCCATGGTACGGCAATCCTTTGTTGCAGCAGTCGCGTGCGTTGCTCTGGCTTCAACCGCTCTCGCTCAAGGTGGAGGAGGTGGAGGTGGGGGCGCCGGAGGCGGATCGTCCGCAGCTGGAGGCGCCTCCTCCAGCTCGGGAGCATCATCCTCGGGGCCGTCCGGCACGGGTAGCCTATCTCCTGCAGGCGGCCGGTCAGGCGCACCCGTCGCAACTTCCAACAATCCGACCTTTTCCGGTCAAGGGGTGACCACGCCTCTGACCGCCGGTGCCGCTCGCTCCGGTGCAACCACGACCAATCCAGCAGCGGTCGGGACAGCAGGCGCCCAGTCCAACAATACCCTCAGAGGCGCGGGCACCGCCCCAAACGGAGTTCCCATTGGCAGTCCCGGCTCAGGGAAAGGCTCCCCAGAAAATCCCTGGTAGATTGAAGCCCGCTCTCTCGCGGGCTTCTTGCTGATTGCGGCTTCGGCATCGTTGGCGAGAGTGGACGGTAACCTTGCCGCGTTACCTTGATTTTAGCGGATGCTTGCACGGGGCACGGCCACCTAACAGGATTGGAACGCGCCAGTCGTCTGACCGCGTGAGGCCAGAATTTTCAGGATTGGCGAGGGCCGCCAGTGGATATTGGCTGGAAAGCTGGCGGCCCACCTTTTCCTGTGAAACTACGCCGCGTCGGTGCCGTTGCGCGAGCCTGGCCTCGCTGCCTGCGAACGTAACGAAACCGAAGCGAATTCGCGAACTAAAAAGCTTGTATCGTCCCGGCGAATTATTCCGGAACTTGCCTGTCAAGGGTACGCGCTGGCATCACGCTTGCTCAGTCAACATCAAGTGTCAGTCTCAATGTTGAGGCTGTCTCAGGTTGAGGCGAAAACGATGCAAGACATGTCCCATTCCGGCATCACCGGAGAAGTGCAGCTCAGCGCGCTTATCGCCGATCTTTGGTGGCGCATCGATCTCATGAATTCCGACATTCTCGAAGAAGAAGCAAAAGCTAGGGTATTTGACGTGCGCCAGCCGACCTATCCTTTGCTTGCGCTAAACCTCCGATCCCGCCGCGACAACCTTATTTTGACGATCAACGCTCTTGAACATCGCGCAAGGACAGCGCGAGCTGCGTGAGCGAGCCGACGGCAATCTTCGTTAACCCGGTGCCAATGCCGAACGGGCCTGCTTTTGATCATGCGTGCAATTCAACTCGGGCGAGGTTCAATCCAAGGTTTGCAAGATGCTGCTAAAGCTTCTGGGGAACCCAGCAAAGCTGATTGTTTGGGCTGCAAATCCTTGCTCGGATTAAATAACGGGACGACGCTCGGTAAGCAGCCGGTAGCTGATAGGAAGAAGATCGATCGCTAGGCACTTCGATTTGGAGGCTACGTTTAGCAGCACGCTTAGCCCTCACAGCAGGTGGAGCACTTTGAACCTCCTCCGAATGAGTGGACCTGTAGTAGGCTCATGGAGCCCGGAGGTGTCGAATGGAACGTCAACGTCGGTCGTTTACTGAGGAGTACAAGCGCCAGGCCGTCGAACGGGTAGTGTCGAGCGGTCGCTCGATCTCGTCGGTAGCCAAGGAACTCAGTCTGCGCGACTCGGTGCTGCGACGCTGGGTCGATAAGCTCCGGCAGGAGCCGGCATCGGCGGCGTGGCGCCCCCCCACGCAGGCGACGCCGATGTCGGCGGACCAGGCTTCGGAGCTCGCCCGCCTGCGCCAGGAGAACGAACGGCTGCGCAGGGAGCGCGACATTTTAAAAAACTGTCCAGGGCCGTTGCGCGCCTGTGCGGGGTAGAAACAGCACTGTGTTATCCTCTGCGGCTGGGAGGGTAGCGGCCGTCAGCTTATTGGAGGCACTGTCCCCGTTAAAAAACGTGGTCCATGGGTGCATGCGGACTTGAGAGTGGTGACGCCGCTTCGGCTGCGATCCCGAATAGGAAGATGACGATTGGCATAACCCAGACCCTTCCGCTCATGAGTGAATGGAGGATTTGCGATGCCCCAGAGGACGACCGGTGACCGGCCGGAATTGAAGCCAGTCAACGTCAGCGCGGCCGCCATCGACATCGGATCAAAGATGCACATGGCTGCGGTGAACCCGGACTGCACTGACATTCCCGTGCGCGCGTTCGGCACATTTACACAAGATCTCCATGATCTGGCGGATTGGTTTAGCGCATGCGGCGTGACCAGTGTCGCGATGGAATCCACCGGGGTCTATTGGATCCCAGCCTATGAAATCCTGGAGCAGCGTGGATTTGAGGTTATTCTGGTCAACGCCCGGTACGCCAAGAACGTGCCCGGACGCAAGACCGACGTCAGCGATGCCGCGTGGTTACGCCAGCTTCATTCCTATGGACTGCTACGAGGCAGCTTCCGACCCGATGCCGAGATCGCAACACTGCGGGCCTATTTGCGGCAGCGCGAGCGGCTTGTGGAATATGCCGCCGCCCATATCCAGCATATGCAAAAGGCCTTGATGGAGATGAACCTGCAGCTCCATCATGTCGTCTCGGACATCACGGGCGCCACTGGCATGCGGATTATCCGGGCCATTGTTGCAGGCGAGCGCAATCCTGATGTTTTGGCAACCTATCGGGACGTGCGATGCCATTCATCCACCGAGACCATTCGCGCGGCACTGGTAGGGAACGACCGGCACGAACATCTCTTCGCCCTGAGCCAATCGCTAGAACTCTACGACGTCTACCAGGCGAAGATGCTGGACTGTGACCGCAAGCTCGAAGTCCTGATCGCCGCGCTAGGAAATAAAGGGGCAAAGCCGGTCGGGACGCTATCCAAGCCGCGCATCAAGACCAAACAGATCAACACGCCCACCTTTGACGACAGGACCGCGCTGTACGGCGTGCTCGGCGTCGATCTGACTGAGATCCATGGACTGGGTCCGTCGCTCGCATTGAAGCTTATCGGCGAGTGCGGCACGGATTTGAGGGCATGGCCGAGCGCCAAGCACTTCACGTCCTGGCTCTGCCTTGCACCCGGCAACAAAATCTCCGGCGGCAAAGTGCTTTCTTCGCGCACCCGGAGATCTTCCAGCCGGGCTGCCGCACTGTTGCGGTTGGCGGCCACCACGGTGGGGCGAAGCGATACGGCGCTCGGAGCATTCTATCGTCGCCTGTCCCTACGTGCGGGTAAGTCAAAGGCGGTGACAGCGACCGCCCGCAAGATTGCGGTTCTATTTTACAATACCCTCCGGCACGGCATGAGCTATAGGGATCCAGGTGCCGACCAATATGAGCAACAATATCGCAGCCGCGTTCTCGCCAACCTTCAGCGCCGGGCCAAATCTCTGGGCTTCGTGTTGCAGGCCATTCCGACGGACACCATCGCGATCTTTGCCGGAACCCGGACATGAGTTTTCGCTTCATCGAGGATCACCGCGAGACCTATCCGGTACGCTTGATGTGTGCCGTGCTCGAGGTCTCGCCGGCCGGCTATTACGCATGGCGCGATCGCCCGGTGAGCGCGCGTGCGGGCTCCAATTCCACGCTCCTTGCCGAGATTCGTCAGGTCCATCACGACAGCGGTCAGCGCTATGGCAGCCCGCGGGTCCATGCCGCTTTGCGGACCCAGGGCCGTGGCGCCAGCCGCGGCCGGATCGAACGGCTGATGCGTCGATATGGCATTCGAGCGATCATGGCGCGGCCCCGTCGGGTTCGCACCACCGACAGTCGTCACGATCTGCCGATCGCGCCGAACCTGATCGCGCGTGACTTTACCGCCGCAGCGCCAAACCGGGTCTGGCTCGCCGATATCACCTACATCCCGACCGCGGAGGGCTGGTTGTACCTGGCGGCCGTCATGGACCTGTTCAGCCGAAAGATCGTCGGCTGGCGATGCGGGATCATATGCAGATCGAACTCGCATCCACCGCGCTGACGATGGCCATCCAGCAGCAGCGGCCGCAGGCCGGATTGATCCATCATTCCGATCGCGGCGTGCAATATGCCTCACGCGCCTATCGCAAGGTCCTCACCGGCGCCGGCATCGTCGCATCGATGAGCCGCAAGGCCGATTGCTACGACAACGCCCCGATGGAGAGCTTCTTCCATACCTTGAAAACTGAGCTGGTCCATCATCGCGATTACAAGACCGGCGCCGAGGCCCAGCGCGATATCTTCGCCTTCATCGAGGGCTTCTACAACCGAACCAGGCTCCACTCCGCCCTCGGATATATTGCCCCGATCGAGATGGAGCTAAAAGCCGTTTAAACCCGTCCACTTTTTCGGGGGAAGATCAGTGCTGAGCGAGCGTCTCTGTTAGGGCTGGCTCGAATGCTATCGGCTTTCGGACTAGGGTGATTGAAGCCAGAAAGGCTCACAATGCCGAAAGAAGAGAAGCCGTGAAGCAGAGCCGTTAGTAATTTTCTGCTCGCGCGACTAAGTAAAAGACGCAAGGCTGCAACACGGGCTTGCGTCGAACCGGGCTTCGGAGGGTCAACGCAACGGCAAGAGCTACGTTGAAGCTGATCCATCCCGCCAAAATCGAAAAGATCGACATGGGTCACCTAGCTGCGATGAGGCGAAAGGGCGTGCGCGCGTTCCCGCAACTTGGAGCGGTAGTAAATCTTAGCGATTTATATCGCGGGCTGCATTCCCGGATTATTACGGGCGACTGTCAAAACCCGACAAGCCTCGCTCGGGTCTGTCTGGTAGAGAGGGGAGCACGTTGCCATTTTTAGATGGTAAAGTTTGGATTATTGCCGGTATCTCAAGGTTGTAACAAAGATGTCCTATGTCGTCATGCCGCCAAATGGGAACCTTTTAAACCAACGATCTTGCAGAGACGCGCCAATCATCCGCTTGGCCCGCTACAAGATACATCGGTTGAAGCCGCTCGGGCAGGCAGCCCTGTTCCGCGCCTCTCTAGTCGTCCCACGGAGAGGACGTTGGCAACTTCGCGCTCCGACCTGCCGAGATGCGCCTCGGACGCGTCCCAGCTTGCAGAGGAATGATGGGCGGCTCCGATCTTCATCACAAGCCCGCAAACGAAACGGAGGCTCTCCCACCAAAAACCCTCCGCTAAAGTGGCTGTTCCTCGCTGTTAGCCCTACCTGGACGTCTTGGTTTTGCTTCGCGCGCTGCGAGGGCGCCGGTGGGCTCTGCTGGCTTGCAAAGGCTTCATAGCCGCCTTCCTCTTCGAAATCGTCGGCGCCCCGGCGTCTTCGCGTCGTTCTAGCAAGCCGATAGAGCGCCTGCACGCCGGCGCCCACGCCGATGACCTCCCGCTCTGTTGGATCATTCATGGTTTTGTAATACTTTCGCCGCTCTCTTTGTCCGATGCTCGGCTTTATTGCGCTTTGAGCGAGGCGAACACATGCTTAAAGACGGCGAATATATCGCATGGTTTCAGACCGAGCGCGGTTCGGGCACCGGCCGTGTTCATCTGAGGAACGGCGTTATCACAGGTGGCGAAACAGTCATGAGTTACGGCGGAACGTATCAGATCGCCGGAACACGATTTGCGGCAACGCTGACGACGTGCCGACACGCTGATGGACAGCAAAACGTTTTCGGTGCTGACGAAGTCGAAATCAAGCTGACTGGCACGGCCGCTTCGAACTACGCTTCGTGCTCTGGCGAGGTTGGGGGGGCTGTTTTTTCAGGCAACCCTGATGCCCGTCCAAGAGGAGAAAAAGCGACCGGACTGGAAGATCAACCCAACACACTTCCATCCCGAACGGCTACCTAAACCCAACGTTCGCTAGGCCGACGGTCTGGCGCACGGCTTTGACACAAGGCGAAGCTTCGCTGGTAAAGTCGGCAGATCAATAGACAATGCCGTGGGATTTCGTGTGCAGTTCTGCGAATTAGAACAAGAGATAATTAGTCGAAGTAAGAGTATTACATAAAAAACCTGAACCAAATGAGTTGCACATGACTGAATGGGGATCGCTCGAACCGATCCTTGAAAGGTGCGCCGTTATCATCGCGCCGCTGAGGCTACTCCCGAGGAGATATTTAATCGGCGCCATCGTCAATTCCTGGATCACCTCCGGCATGCAAAATGGACGCACGCATCCAAGATGCCTGACCCACCACGAACAAAGAAAGCGCTTCTGCTAAACGGATGGATCGAGCGTCGTGAAACGCCTGATGGCACTGAGTACCGCATCACGCAAAGAGGTCTCAACGTAGTCCGCCCACCGAGGTGACCATTGCAGCAGCGGGGGCGAGCTTTGTGAGTGTTAAACGATCCATCTAGCGCCATGGTCCAATGCTCGTGCGAAGCTCAAGAACTTGACCAGCGTCGGGCGCCGCTGTGTTTACGCCGTCTTCCACACGGCGGTGAACTTGCGCGCTGGTGCCGGCGCTGGGTCGGCGCGGTCAAGTTTTCGTCAATCTCGGCAAGTGGCGCCTTGGCTTGCCGGCCTCTGGCTAGGTCGGCGAATTGTCCAAAGTGAACACTTGAGCGGCGGGGTCGGGGGAACAGGCCTTCGCGTGTCGCAAAGGCCGGTCAGACAAAGGCTTGGACTGATAAAGACGATGTCGCTAAAATGTTACTAGGGGGACCCCTGGGGAGCAGCGCTTAAATATGCTTTAGCCCTCGTGCCGCTTTCATTACTTTCACGGTTGCTTTTGAGATTTCCGTCGCTTTTGCCGCAGTCACGACATCCCGGTATTTCGCCGCAATGCAATCAAAGTCTCCAAGGCTGGTAGCTTTGGCCCCAGCAAGCACTGGTTAAGCGCGGTCACGAGCAAATGATCCGCGCGGTTGCCGTCGTCACGCTTGCTACAACATGGCTGGTCGCTTGCTCGCGTGAGGAAGACGTCACCAACTCAACAAATGCATGCGCCGCAAAAATGTACTCGTCTTTCGATCCAAAAAATTTTGATCAATGCGTCAACGCGTGCATCAGATGCGACAAGGGCGTGATGACGACGTGCTCAACGTCATGTCGACTGAGGGGCGCTCGCTGATCTTGCGCCGCTCTCTGGTGCTTTGATCCTACCGGCGGGCCATAGTGCCGCTCGAAGGAGCGGCCGGTAACCTCGCCTCGTTACGTTAATTGCACCAAGCGCTTGCGGGGTCGGGTGACTGCGAAGCAGTATCATTTCGCCAGTCGTCTGACCACGCAAGGCCAGAATTTTCGATTGGCACGGGCCGCCAGTGGATACTGGCTGGAAAGCTGGCGGCCCACCTTCCGCGAGGGGTGGCGCCGGCTGCGACGGCGTGCGTTCACAGGTGTGAACCCGTCCCGCTCCAGGGCTTCAGGAGCGTATTGCATCGATCGTGTGGGCAATCAGAATTGCGACACTGACACCGATGAGAATGACTAACATTCAAATGAACACGTTCGTCTCTCCCGGCCTGGAGTGAACGAGCTCAAGCGTGCACAGTCAAAGAACAACGGGCGTCAATCTTACCTCGACAATCAGCTGAGGACTTGCAGCAACGGTTGCGCCCGCTATCGGCCCTACCGCGGCTTCGTGCGTCCTTACGCCTTCACTCGCCGTGTGGCGTCCAACTGCTTCCCAAGGGACTTCCTGTCGGTTGCAGTGCTTTGCAAACGTTGATAACAGGTGGCGGCCGTGCACTTCGCTTGGGGTAGGTTGAGGACGCTCAGGACACGGCCGCCCGGTCACGGGGCGGCCGTGACCACTTTCAGCATAGCATGCGTTGCTTAAATTTGTGTCGGTGAGGGGAACTGTAAGGTTCACCACGCGAGCGTTATTGTTCGCTTATGGCAATTTGAATATTAAACCGCATATTTTATCCCCGTTATTATCTAATCTAACCTGCAGGCGCTTCGGCGACACTGCCCTCAGTGATGAAGCGGCGGTTTAAACGCGGCCTCGCCTCCGCGAAGAAGCCATATCCTCTGCTGGCGAAGTCGCCCTGAAACAAATCGGACCGAACCTAAGCCACGTCTCAAGTGAGAGGATGCGATCATGTTAGTGCTGATGAACCTGATCTGGCGACGCCTTGCCTACACCATGCTGACCGGCATGAGGTTGACGCTGGTCCGGAAGTGAACCGCGAGGTCGAGAACAGCCCAGAGCGGAGCGCTAAGCTCCGCGTCCCGAAGCCGTTGTGACGCGAAACACGGGATTTCGCAAATGCGTCAAGCATCCGGTTCGCCGGCGGACGCGCAAGCCACATCAGGGTATCCCTGTACGGCAACTACGCTGTAACACTAACAGCAAGCCTCGCGGACCGTAAACTTGGCGCCTACAAAGGCATCGCGGCGCCAGACCATTTTGCAGAGCGTCATCGCAGGCACTCCGTCAATCAGCAGCTCAAACTCTTTCGGTATGACCCTTAGTCTTGGAGAAAGATGGCGACGCCTCCCGACGACACGTCACGAACATGGCACGAACGAAATCGGGTGCGGCGAAGGTCACAAATCGCGGGCTTGTGGGGCCACTTCGGCTCAAGGAACCATCGGCTCCGAAGAAGC
Organism: Bradyrhizobium sp. Kon58; assembly: GCF_055807455.1. Lineage (NCBI taxonomy): Bacteria > Pseudomonadati > Pseudomonadota > Alphaproteobacteria > Hyphomicrobiales > Nitrobacteraceae > Bradyrhizobium > Bradyrhizobium sp. Kon58. Next base: position 8,818 of record NZ_JBVVOT010000041.1, on the reverse strand, counting down.
TGGTCCATGTTAAGGCTTATGATGGCGCGGCGGGTCCCGATGCGCCCGATCCACTGCTTGTTGCCATCGGTCGGGTAGCGTCGTACACGGCTGTATCGTGGGTCAAACAACCGCCGACTGATTTCAGCCCAACGATCATCTGTTGTAGTGCGAACTTTCGACAAGTCGTTCTTCGCCGGGTCTTCATAGTAATGCGGTCGCGGATTTGGGTTCCGCTGAAAAAGATCAGTCGTTGTTTAATGATTTAATCTTGGACAGCTCTAGTTTAAATTCGTAGAGTTTAGATATTTCCTTCCCTTGGCGGGTGGCGTGGAGCAAGATACAAATGAAAAAGCTGACCTTGTCCTTACCCTCTGCGGCCGTTTTGACTTTTATTCTGATGACGGGTTCGCCGACAGCGAGCGCCTGCAATGGCAACGGGAATTGCTCCAACGCGCCCGGCCAAATCCGGGGAGCGCCCGGACCGATTGCAGGCGCCGGCCTTCCTCTTCTCGCGATAGGATATGGCGTGTATTGGCTGGTGAGACGCCGTCGAGCTCGATAGTTGCGATTGCTCGCCATTGTGCTGATCGCGAGCGAATCGAAGCGACCAGACGGGAGCGGTGGCCTACGAGCACGCGAAGCGGCCCCGCTAACAGATCTTCGCCATTTTGGGTAAGCGCCGCGCTGTCCAGCTGGTAGGAGCGGCGGCGATGCTGGTTATGAGAGCGCAATCGATGGGTGATCGCCATTCGAGGCTGCAAACTTCTTCCAGCTTGCACTCGTCGGCAATGACGCCGTTGTCCGCCGGCCAGTTAATCGTCGTGCAGGCCGACGCTGGCCCGCGACTAGCCGGTAAACGTGGCGTGGTTCTTGGGACAGGTGCAACGCGCACACGGGTCAGGGTTCTTCTCGACGGCTCAAAGGGCCCCATCACGTTGCATGAGCGGTTTCTGGGGAAACGTTGAGGTGCCAACAACAGCTTGGCTGCTGGATACGAAGCCAAGCTGCATAACCTAGGCCAAAGTTTATCTCCTATAAGAAGGCACTTGAAAAGGGTGTACTGTCGAGAGCTGCGGTTGGTTGCAATACCGAGGCAAACGGCGCCGCCTAATGGAAGTAGGGGAATAAACGGCTCGGTGAACGAAACCAATCGCCCCGTCCCCTTGAAGCTGCCTGGAAACGATCATGGCTCATCCTCGCCCTCACTGGACGAGAGGGTCTTCATATAATTGCACTCAAAGCATTTGTGCTCGCCCAAGGTACGGAGATTTGTTTTGGAATTGTTCGTGTGACTTCGGCTGCGGCTTAGCTTTGGCAATTTGTTGCCAGCCTCACATAATCATTCCGCTGCTTCGCCCGGCCTTTCCGGCCTATTCAGCCTTCGGCAGACGATGCGGGATCGGCAATTCCCCGCGCCGGATCGCTTCGAACTTGATGTTGCAAACCGCCCTTCAAACGGGTCCAAAATCTAACGGGAAGCGGCCCTGGGGGTTTGCGCGGCCTTGCTCAGGAAGCGGAAGTCGCCTACCTCGGTAGTTTTAGCGGGCCTCCCTATGTGCACGAAGGCCGCAAAATTTAAGCTCCTGTAATGGAACAGCATTTTGTTTGCACAATGGGCTGGCTTTGCACCTAGACCCCTTTCACCCGGATTTTTTGACAATGCGCGGGCCGCAGTCTGCCCCAGACTGCGTCTTGTTCAACTGTTGACCTGCCCTGCCGATTTCCTCCAGTTGAAGTTAGAGTCCGGCCTTCTGAAGGACGGACAGATGAAGCGAGCCAGGTTTACGGAAGAGCAGATTATTGGCGTGCTGCGTGAGCATGAGGCAGGTGCGAAGGCTGCCGATTTGGCGCGGAAGCATGGCGTCTCTGAAGCGACGCTGTACAATTGGAAGGCGAAGTTCGGCGGTCTGGACGTCTCCGATGCCAAGCGGTTGCGGCAACTCGAGGACGGAGAACGCCAAGCTGAAGAAGCTGCTGGCCGAGCAGATGCTGGATGCTGCAGCGCTACGCGAGCTTTTGTCAAAAAAATGGTAGGGCCCGTCGCCAAGCGCGAAGCCGTCGCGCACCTGCAGGCCGTCATGGGTCTGTCGGAGGCGGCGGGCCTGCGGCATCGTCGGCGCTGACCGCAAGATGGTTCGCTACCGATCGTGCCGACCGCCGGACACCGAACTACGCGGCCACTTGCGCGAGCTTGCTAATGCCCGTCGGCGGTTCGGCTACCGCCGGCTGTTCGTGCTGCTTCGCCAGCAGGGCGAGCCGTCCGGGCGGAACCGGATCTACCGTCTGTATCGAGAGGAAGGCCTCAGCGTGCGCAAGCGCCGAGCCCGCCGCCGCGCCGTGGGCACCCGAGCGCCGATACTGCTCGAGGCTCGGCCGAACGCCCGGTGGTCGCTGGATTTGTCCACGACCAGTTCGCCAGCGGCCGTCGCTTCCGGGTCCTGAATATCGTCGATACGTGACCCGGGAATGTCTGGCGACCATCCCCGACACCTCGATCCCGGGGCGGCGGGTGGCACGCGAACTGACGGCGCTGATCAATCAGCGCGGCAAGCCGGGCATGATCGTCTCCGACAACGGCACCGAGTTCACCTGCAATGCCATGCTGGCCTGGTCGAAGGAGAACAACATCGACTGGCACTTCATTGCGCCGGGCAAGCCGATGCAGAACGGCTTCTGTGAAAGCTTCAACGGCCGGATGCGGGACGAGCTTCTCAACGAAACCTTGTTCTTCGGCCTCGATCACGCCCGCGCCAAGATTGCGGATTGGGTCGGCGACTACAACGGCCAACGCCCGCATTCCTCGCTCGGCTATCTGGCCCCTGCGGCCTATGCCGCCTACCTCACCGCAACGTGCGATCGGCTGCGCAACCCCGACCAGCTCCGCCGATCGCACGTTGCTAACACCGCGCCAAACGGCGTAACATCCGCCGAGACTCTAACCGCTACTGCGTGAAACTTCAGGGGCAGGTCACTCCAATTTTCCGGAGGCTTGATGACAAACGAACATTGCCTGACTGTGCGTGCTGCTGGAGCATCGCCAAAGATACGAGAACCGTCTGGTGGACCGATCGAGCGGAAGGTCGGAACCAAATTTTGCTTCGAAGAAGCTAAGGCAAAACAGGCTTTCGCCATCGCTTGCGACAGCTTGGACATCGCGTGCCAAGACGGCTAGAGCAAGAGCGTTTATGTTGAGCTGCTGCCGGTTTGATCTGGCGGGCTTCGCACTACCAGTCCGATGTAGGTTGCCTTCAAGGCGGGTTCCTGTCGTCGAAAAGTTATGGCAGGCAGGCGGCGGTCGCCAGTGCCACGTCGTAGCCGAAGTCGCCCGAACAATTCCAAAATGCGATCCCGGCACCAAGGGCGAGTACAAACGCTTTGAGTGTAATCATCTGAATTCCCCTCTCTTCGAATGACGGTAGGACGAGCGCGAGGAGTTTTGCACATCAGTGATCGGCCGAATTCGCCTGGACCACTATCGAGCCCTTGGGACCTCATTGACCTTGAAGGGTAAATCAGCTCTTTGCCGAGAGGACATGACCAGGGTACGCATCCAAGATCCGTAGCCCGCGAGCTTGTTGTCGTTCCGACCCGCCCTGCGGTTATCGCGGTCGGCTAAGCTCTGCCAGACCTACCTCAGTCATGCGATATTCGAGGCCAGCCTTGGTGGAGCGCTGTTCGAACCAATTATTTCGGAGGAGGACAGCCGTCACTTTGGCACGTTCGGCAGCTTCGAACCGAGCACCCAATCGCGATCGCGAGAAGGCCAAGATGTTTCCGGTGATGCTGAGTGAAGATTGTGCTTTGCGCGACGGCGGACGTCTTGCAGTATGGCTTCAAGCCAGCGGTCTGTTTCCATCATGACCATCCTTTCGCATCGCACTATTGAAGAGCAGTTACGCGTCCGGGAAAACACGGCAAGTCTTTTTAAATGATTTGAAGACATTCTTTCGCGGCATGGATCACGAAGAGGTATCGGCTTGGTTTGCACCGGCTCTGAGGCGAAGCTATGCGCGTCTAGCGGCGTGGATGGTGCGCGGTAATCGTGAGCCTGAGCGTAGCCGCATACCAGAGCCGCCGCGGGTCGAACGGCCGGCCCGAACTCCTGATGCACCGCGGCGGCCTGCACCGCCGCGCGCCTAAGTCTGCGAACGCTGTAACCGATCATGACGAACAATCGAACTTTGACGCGTCCATGGCTGCCAGACGAGGAAGCCAAACTGCTTCTCCTCTTTAGCGGTGGCGCGTCGGCTGGGGAGGTCGGCGAACAGCTGGGCCGCACGCGGCAGGCGGTTTACGCTCGCTTGCAGCGCTTTCAAAAACAGCGGGGCCGAACAAACAAAACGAGTGGGAAATCTTTCGCACAATTGGTGAAGTGATGTCTTTGCCGATGCTCCATGTGCGACTGAATACGCCATCTCCTTTAAGATGAGCCTGTTTAGGTTGGGCGAAGGGGTCGGCAGAAGAAAGGGCCGCCCCGCCGGGCGGCCGGTTCGACCAGTGTATCTCACGCAAGTCAAACGATTACGTAAATCCAGTCCCGGCTAAAAGTAGCTTGGGGCCCAAACCTCTGCGCCAGTGAGCCGAGTAGCCCGCCGTTATGTTTGAGCAATCTTTCGTTGTGGCCCGAATCTGTTGTTCCGCTGCGGACCTTCGCTGCTGTGGCAGCGGCGCCCTGAGCTGCGTCTGCCGGCCACTCAGCACTGCTGTCCCCGCCTAGCCCTGATGACCAGTGGAAAGATCGTAAATTCATTTGCTTATTTATCTCAAGTTACAGTTATTTTGTTTCGGCGTATATCAACGGCGTTGGCAATCCGTTATGAGGAACTTGGGCTAGGGTAAATATTGGATTTCCGAGGTTATCGCGATGGCTGCAAAAACGAGTGAGGAATTTAATTTCGCGTACGAGTTGGTAAAGACGGGCGGAACATTTAAACTCGTCGATGCTGATTCCTCGTCACCTGGCGTCAACCCGGTCGCGGTCGGGGTCAAGGCGGTAGACCAGTCCGGAAATGATCCGCTCGATCACGGCGACAAGGTCAAAATCGGCGACGTCGCAAGCGGCTCGCTGAGCAACGGCAACAAATATACCTTCATCGCGACTGCGGATCTCGCTGGCCATAACGGCATCATTATCCAGGACAACCACGGTAACTATTTCTTCCTGACGGATACCGCGTATTCCGGCAATTTGAACGGCCAACACGGCAGGCTGACGAATGTCGACACAACTGCCGAGGTCACATTCTGCTTCTACAGCGGTACGCTGATCCGGACGCCCCACGGTGATGTGGCTGTAGAAGCACTCAAGCGTGGCGACCTCGTGCTGACTCATGATGGACGCACAGTCCCAGTCGATTGGGTCGGCATTCAGACGGTATCGACCGTCTTTGCCGATAAAATGCGGTCGCTGCCGATCCGCGTTCGGGCAGGAGCTTTGGCCGACAATGTGCCGTCCCGAGACTTATTGGTCTCTCCCGATCACGCGCTGTTGGTGGACGGCACGCTCATCCAAGCTGGCGCGCTTGTGAATGGCGCTTCGATCGCGCGAGAGACCGCGGTCCCATCGACGTTCGTCTATTATCACGTCGAGGTGGAAGATCATTCGTTGATCATTGCAGAAAATACCCCAGCGGAGACGTTCATCGACAACGTTGATCGTCTTGGCTTCGACAATTGGGCCGAGCATGTAGCGCTCTATCCAAACGGCAAGCCGGTGAACGAGTTGCCGTACCCTCGCGCAAAATCGCACCGTCAGGTACCAGTCAGTATTCGCATTGCGCTGGGTGCAAGAGCTCAAACCGATATGCCGCAGGACGCGCAATCTGTTGCGTAGTGCGGCAGGTCACAAAGAGGCGGCTTTAAGTCGCCTCTTTTTTTGCCTCTTTGTGATAGCAGTGTTCAGAATTTGGGATCGTCCGGCCCGGCACGTCAACACACATTTGGTTCCAACTCGCCGAGCCATTGGTCGGTGTTGTTATCGGCGGTGGCGTATTGCCCTCAGGCCCGAACGAAAACGGCCAGAGCCGGTAGTCTTGTGTGGGGACGTCGCATGATGAAAACGCAGAAGCGATCATGTTCTCTTAGTTGGGCGCGGAGGTGAGCAATGCTCCCCGCCCCATGTGTAAGATTATCACGGCCGGGGCATCGGGGTGCACCTGCACATCGACGCCTACTATGTCACATCTTTCATGTGAACCTTTGCTATAGTCCGTCGGACCCAATTGAAGCGTCCGTTTCAGCTGTCGATCTGGCGTTAGGTGATTTGATTTTTGAAAAGTCCCATTATTTGAGGGGGCGTATCATGAGTGAGCGCGGTCAGCGCGATCGTATCGTTCTTCTGAGGCAACTCGTTGGGGCTCTCAACTCACAATTTGCCGAACTGCAAGAGCTTCGAGCCCGAGTTTTAAGGGCAGAGCAGGGTGCAGTGCGTAGGTCCTCCCGAGACAGAGCCAGTGGTATAATCGTATCATCTCGTGCGAAGTCATCGTCGGTAATCGAAGTCGCTGGTGTCAGAGCTATTTGCGCCTGACGTGCGCCTTCCCGAATGGAGGAAGTCGTCAGCAGAGCAATTTACTGAGGCAGCGATGCCGCCGATTTTAAACGGCGCGCGTCAGTTGAAGTTGCGCCTTCAATCGTCACGAGGCGGACTAATAGATCACCGTCCCTGACTGTCTTGACTTATTCGTTGTTCCGTCTTTTAAATCTGACAGATTTAGTTTTTTAATTAACGCCGCTCCAGCAGTTGAGCGGTCCTAATTTCCAGCTGGATCTCGAAGGGCGACTTGAGCAGCTTTGCGGATTCGCTCTCGTTCGCTCGGTCGCGCACTTCCTGTAAGTGATAAATGCTGCACAGACGCGCTACAAGAATGTGGCGATTGGAATGCCGGTTGCGCGCCTGCACGAAGTTGGTGGCGGATCTCGAATAGATCCAAGGGATGGATGTTCCAGGTTGCACCGTGCGAGTGGATCCCGGGGTGTATCCGCCTGGACGAAGCACTGATCCACTGGCCTGGTTCTCCCCCCACGCAGAATCTGCGCGCTAGTGAAACGCTGGGATCATCGCCGCAGGCCGAACGATCGCCGGGGTCCAAACAATTAACATTAGAACAAAACCTCTTTTCAGACAATTGAGCAGATGCTAGTAAGATCAAATTGATTTTTACAGATTTCTGTTGGGGGGCGATTTGAATACCCCATTGCAACCGATGTTCGACGCCGGGGCCGAGTTAGTCTGGGGGTCCATAAGTTCATCCGCTCACGGCTCAGCCGATACGGTAACCATTTCCGACGCGCATCTCCTGTTCTCTGGCGCGTACGCACGGTCGGGGCGAGATCTAGTTATTTCGGATTCTGACCACCGCCTCACAATCCAAGGTTACTTTCACGGCGAAAAACGTCCTTCGCTGGTCTCAAGAGACGGCGCGCTAGTCGATGCGAGAGTTGTCGAAGCGCTAACTGGTTATCAAACCCTCGCTCAAGCCGCGGGAAATGCGGCGTCGGCTGTCAAGGTGATCGGCCATGTTGCAACAGTAACGGGAAGCGCCAGCATCGTTCGCAATGGCGTTACTATCGAGGCAAATAATGGGGACGTCGTCTATCAAAACGACGTTGTGCAGACAGGAAGTGGCTCGACAATTGGTCTGGTTCTGATCGACGGCTCAACATTCAACTTGAGTGCTAACGCACGGTTCATGTTGAACGACTTGGGATATGACGGTCAGAATAATGCGAATGGCACCTTGGTCAGTCTGACCAATGGCTCGAACCATTCTCTGTTCACACTTATGCAAGGTGCGGTCAGTTTCGTCGCTGGTCAGGTTGCCAAGACGGGTGACATGCAGGTTGCGACCCCGAGTGCCGTTATCGGAATCCGCGGCACGGCAGTCCTTCTCAACGTCGATTCAGTGGACGGCCAGGTCTCAATCTCTGTTGCGGATCAGCACGATGGTCAGATCCATTCGGTACAGGTCTTCAAATGCGTTCCGGGGAGTGTACTTCAAGGCGCCTGTGTTGCGGGAGATTCAATCGGGATCGTTACCAGCGACGGCCCTTCGCTAAGCATAACGCCGACCGCCAATCTCGAAGTTGTCACCCAAGTTATCAGCAAAAGCCAGAGCCAGGTTGCGCAGGAGTTCATCGCGTTTCAGCAGGTGTTGACGACCTACGACATTGGAAAGCAGCTGGCTCCGAATACTCCGCCGCCCAGCGACGGCAAGCGAGGCGACGTCGACACTAAGTCTCTACAAAAGTTCGCTGGCAGTCCCCCACCGTCACCCACCGAGGCCTCGACTACCGTTATTGTAGACGACGTGAAGGGACAGGTTAGTGGCGGATCGATCACTCCACCCACGGTAACGCTCGCTCTGATTACCGGAAGTTCTTCGTCGGCAACGAAGCCACTTGTCCCCGCATTGGACACCACGCAAGCTGCCGTTGTGGCGCCATTCGGAGCTGTGATTATCAGCAACACAGGCGGCCCAATCAACCACGGTAGTCAGACGATCAGTGGAACCGCCGGTGCCGCCTTTGTTGGAACGACGGTGACGCTGTATGATACCTATGACGGTGTCACCACTCAGATTGCTTCAGTTACCGTTGGCTCTGGCGGCGCTTGGAGTACGGCCGTCACACTGGCAGGTGATGGTACGCACAGTATCGTCGCCCGTTTCCCCGACGCCAGTAACAATCCGAGTGTGCCCGTTGTTTTTACGTTGGACACCACGGCCCCAACGGTTGCGATCACCAGCACGGGCGGTGCGACCAACCAGGCAAGCCAGACCATCACCGGCACGGTCGACGTGGCCGATGCCGGCGCGACCGTCACCATCCTTGATGG